>JALYWQ010000061.1 GCA_030852625.1 Actinomycetota bacterium | reverse complement strand
CGGTGGCGCCGCCAGGGCCGCCGCCGACGAGCTGCAGGGCGCTGGCGCCGAGGCCGAGGCCGTGGAGGTCGACGTGCGTGACCAGGCCCAGGTCGACGCCCTCGCCGCCAAGGCCGTGGAGCGGTTCGGCGCCCTCGACGTGATGATCAACAACGCCGGCGTGATGCCGCTGGCGTTCTTCGCCGACCATGCCCAGGCCCGGGAGGCGTGGGACCGCTGCATCGACATCAACTTCAAGGGCGTGCTCCACGGCATCCTCGCCGTCCACGACCAGATGCTGTCGCAGGGCCGGGGCCACGTGGTGAACATCGCCTCGATCTACGCCAACGCCGGGACCGCCGGCTCCGGGGTCTACAGCGCCACCAAGGCCGCTGTCGCCGTGCTCTCCGACTCCCTCCGCGTGGAGTCGCAGGGAAAGATCAAGGTCACCACCGTGCGGCCCACCGGCGTGCTCGGCACGGGGCTCAGCGGCAGCGTGATCAACCCCGCCGCGTCGGTCGGGATCACGGGCCAGAACAACGAGCGGTTCACCGAGGCGGTGATGGCGTTCCTCACGGGCACCCTCGACGAGCGACGGTCCGACATCGACGACACCGCCTATTGGGCCATCGACCCTGCCGTGATCGCCGACGAGATCATCCACGTGATCGACCTGCCGTGGGGCGTCACGGTCGGCGACATCACCATCCGGGCCACCGGCGAGGACTACGTCCTCTAAAGGGTTCGAACCGGACACCTGCGCCGCCTGGCGCGGGGTGGGTTCGGCGGAAATGGGCTGATCGGACCATGGCAGGAGCGCCACGGTCGGCGCACGCTGGTGGCAACGACCGCGCGTCCCGATCGGTGCCCTGCCATGACGAACTTCCTCGAGGTCCTCCGCGACGTGAACATGGTGGTCTTCTGCCTGCTCACCCTCGTGTGCGCACGGCAGTGGGGGCGTGAGCGGAGCCTCCGCTGGGCGACTGGGGCCTTCGGCTCGCTGGCGTTCCTCGCCATCGTGAACCAGGCGCTGGAGGTCCGAGCCACTCCAGGCCTCCTGGTCTGGTTCGGCAAGGCGATCCTGCTGGTCCTGTGCGTGGTGCCGTTCATGCTCTACCGGTTCGCGGCGGAGTTCCAGCGCCCGCCCAGGTGGCTACGGGTCCTTGCGACGTCGGGCACCGTCGTGGTGCTCGTTGCCTCGCTGGCCCTGCCGTCACTGCCGCTGCAGCTACCCGGTGTCCCGAGGCCCGCCTGGTGGGACGCCTATCGGAGCCTCGTGCTCGTGCAGTGGACCATCCTCTTCTCCACCGTCGGGTACCGCATGTGGAGCGCCTCCCGCCACGAAGCCCGGGTGCCCCGGACCCGCATGCGCCTGCTCGCCGTGGCCGCGGCCGGGGTCAACGCCGCTGTGCTCCTCGCCGGGATGGGCACGGGGACGGGAACGGGGACCGTCGGCACGCAGCTCCTCGTGGCCCTGATCTTCCTGACGTCGTCGCTGCTGTTCGTCGTCGGGCTGGCCCCGCCCAACGCCCTGGTGCAGGTGTGGCAGCGAGGTGACCACGTCGCCATCCAGGCTGGCATGGCGGACCTCGTCCGGGCCGAGAACCGCGCTGAGGTCTGCGCTGCGGTCCTCCCGCACGCCAGCCTGGCCGGAGCCCATGGCGCGGCGATCGTCGCGCCCACCGGGGAGATCGTCGGGACCTTCGGCGAGACCGATCCCCCGGAGCGCATCGCGGAGCTGGCCTGCCTCCCGGCCGAGGCCCTCCCGGTGTCGGTCCGCCGGGTCGACCTGCAGGTGGGCACGATGCTGATGTGGACCAGCCGGTACGCGCCGTTCTTCGGTGCCGCCGACCTCCGCCTGGTGCACGCCATCGGCCACTTCTCCGACATCGTGATGCACCGCTGCGCCCTCCAGGAGGCCCAGCGAATCGCTGAGCTCGAGCTGGCCTTCCAGGCCACGCACGACCCGCTCACCGGGTTGCCGAACCGACTGCTCCTGCTCGACCGCCTCGGCCACGCGCTCGCCCGGCGCGAGGGGTCGACGTCTGGCGTCGCGGTGCTGTTCCTCGACGTCGACCGCTTCAAGCTCGTGAACGACAACCTCGGCCACACCCTCGGTGACGAGGTGCTGCGCACCATCGGCCGGCGTCTCCGCACCATCATGCGGCCCGGTGACACGGTCGCCCGGTTCGGGGGCGATGAGTTCGTGGTCGTGGTGGAGGCGCCCTTCGGCCCGGGTGGCCCCGGTGCCATCGCCGAGCGGATCGCCGCAGAGCTGGCGGCACCGATGGACATCGACGGCACCAACGTGGTCGTCACCGTGAGCACGGGGCTGGCCACGGCTCGCCCGGAGGACGACGCCGAGTCGCTGCTGCGCGACGCCGACGCCGCCATGTACGGCGCCAAGGAAGAAGGCCGGGACCGCTACGTGCTCTTCGACGCCCGGATGCGCCGGGGCGTCGAACGCCGCCTGTACGTCGAGGCCGCCCTGCGCGAAGCGATCGACCGGCACGCCATCGAGGTCCGCTACCAGCCCACCGTGGAGCTGGCCACGGGTCGGGTGGTCGGCATGGAGGCGCTGGCCCGCATCCCGTGCGGCGACGACGTGATGCTCCCCGACGAGTTCATCCCCATCGCCGAGGAGACCGGGCTCATCATCCCCCTCGGGGCCCTCGTGCTGGAGCAGGCCTGCGCCCAGGTGAGCCGTTGGCAGCGAGAGCTCCCCGGCCTCGAGGACATGATGATCAGCGTCAACCGGTCCGCTCGCGAACTGCTCCTCCCGACGGGACCGACCGCCGTGGACGCCGCCCTACGGTCGTCCGGCCTGGACCCCAAGCACCTGTGCCTCGAGATCACCGAGAGCGTGCTGCTGAAGGACGGGGCGTCGAGCGCTCGGGCCCTGGCCTCACTCAAGGAGCTCGGGGTGCTCATCGCGGTCGACGACTTCGGCACCGGCTACTCATCGCTCACCTACCTCAAGCGCTTCCCCGTCGACATCCTCAAGATCGACCGCACCTTCGTGTGGGGCCTCGGTCCCGGACCCGACTCGCGCGACCGCGCCATCGTCGCCAGCGTGATCGATCTGGCGCACGCCTTCGGGCTGATCGCCACCGCAGAGGGCGTGGAGACCCCCGAGCAGCTCAACCGGCTCAGGCAGCTGGGCTGCGAACTGGCCCAGGGGTACCACCTGGGCGTCCCGATGACCGCTGACGACGCCACCGCCTGGCTCGTCGAGTACGAGCAGAGCGCGCGGCAGGCGACCGACGACGACTCCCAACGGCACCGCGTGCTGGTGGTCGACGACGATCCGTCGGTCCGAACCCTGCTGTGCCTGGCCCTCGAGTACGAGTCGGCCTACGAGGTGGTGGCTGTGGCGAGCGATGGTCGGGAGGCCGTCGCCTCGGCCCGTCACCACCAGCCCGACCTGGTGCTGCTCGACCTGGCCATGCCCGGCATCGGCGGGCTGAACGCCCTGCCGCTGATCCGCGCCGTCGCACCGGCCTCGGTCGTCGTGGTGGTCACCGGGATCGACGACCCGGCCATCGAGGAGGAGGCCCGGTCGCTCGGAGCCCACGCCGTCGTGCCGAAGGGCGGCGATCCTGACCGCCTCGTGGCCACGGTGGGCCGGGCCATCGATGCGGCCCGCTCGGGTGCCGTCGTGGGCTGAGCTCCTCGGTGTCGAGCGGGCTGGCCGAGGCGGTACCGTTCGGCCACCCGGCGTGAGGGTCGCGCCGCAAGGGGGGACATGAACGGTCGCGAACTACTGCGGAGCGTGCTGGCACTCGTGCTGCTGGCCGGGGTGCTGTGGGGTGTCGCCCCGTCCGACGTCGCCACGGCGGCGCCCGGATGCGGTCGCTTCGACCACCCCGAATCCGGCATCCCCGGTGACGTTCCGCTCGCCGACCAGCTCTCCGGGCGCGCCGACGACGGGTACAACTGCGGTCTCTCGCTCATCGGGTACAACTCGCTCGGCCGGCGGGGAGGCAACGCCAACATGGCGTGGGCCGGTGAGTGCGCCTACGTGAGCGGCAGCGGCATCGCCGTGGTCGACGTGACCGATCCCACCCACCCTCGGCACGTCACGACCCTGCACGGTCCCGGGTCCAGCGCCACGGTGGAGACCCTCCACGCGATGGTGGCGCCCGACCGGGCCATCCTCGTCGCCGGCCGCTACGGGTTCTACGGGCAGACCGGCCTCGGGTCGCCGGCGCCGGTGGACGTGTACGACGTGCGGGACTGCCGCAACCCCGTGCTGCTCTCCACGTTCTCGCTGCCGTGGAACGTGCACAACCTCACGCTCAGCGCCGATGCCAAGACGATGTGGTCGACGCTCCCCGTGCAGGCCGCCGACCTCACCGATCCCCGCAACCCCAAGCCGCTGCCCAACCTCGAGGACGAGCTCAAGGCCAACGGCGTCACCAAGATCATGTACTCCCACGAGGCCTGGCCGACCCCCGACGGGAAGCGCCTGTACATCGGCGGCCAGATGGCCGGCGACGAGGAGATGCTGCTCATCGACATCGAGCACTGGCCGGAGCGGCCGGCCAAGGTGGTGGGCCGGTTCGCCGGGCCCGGCCACTCGATCCGGCCGGCCACGATCGGCGGCAAGTCATACCTGCTGCACTCCGACGAGAGCATCATCAACCCGACGGCGAAGGGGTGCGTGCCCGAGTTCTTCACGCCGGTCGGAAGCGCCTCGCAGCCGTACCTCACCGACATCTCGGACGAGACCAAGCCGACCACCCGCGGGAAGTTCCGACTGCCGATCAACGAGCCCTCGAACTGCGTGGAGCAGGTGCTGTCGCAGTCGAACTCGTCGGTGCACTACCACGACGTCGACGACCCCGACGACACCACCTTCGCCTTGGCGTCGATGTGGAACGCCGGGCTGCGGATCATCGACGTGCGGGACCCGGCCCAACCGCGCGAGGTGGCCTACTTCAACCCGGGCCGGTTCCAGATCGAGTCGTCATCGGGTGGCGGCGGCATCGGCACCGCACTGGCCGTCCTCAGCCCCAACCAGCTGGACCAGGCCTGGGCCCACAGCCGCTACGTGCCGGAGACCGGACACATCTGGCTGACGACACGGAGCGGGGGCTTCTGGGTCCTCGAGCTGCAACCGCAGGTGCGGCGGGCCCTCGACCTCCCGGAGCGGCCGGCGCACTTCCCTGACGGCACCGATCCCCGCCCCCCCGAGACCAACAAGCCGATCACCGCGACCGACGCTGCGCTCTACTGCATCGTCGACGGTGTGGGCTCGGTGCTGGCCGGCGCGGTGACCGACCCGGTGCGCTTCCTGGGGGTGTAGCCGACCTCAGCTGACGAGGCGCAGCGAGCTCCGACCGCGGAACTGCATCGAGTCGATCAGCTGGTCGCCGCCGTCGACGCTCCCGGCGGCGGCCACCCGGGGCAGTGCGGCCTGGAGGGCGAAGCGGGTCTCGCTGCGGGCCAGCGCGGCGCCGATGCAGAAGTGGGGGCCGAAGCCGAACGCGATGTGCCCGGTCGCCGGCCGTGACGGATCGAAGCGATCGGCATCGGCCCCGAACCGCTCGGGGTCCCGGTTGGCGGCGCCGATCACGAGGGTGACCCACGAGTCGACCGGCACCTCCACACCGTGGAGCTCGACGTCGCGGGTGGCCCGACGGAACACGTACTGCACCGGCGATTCCCATCGCAGCGTCTCTTCGATCACGCCGGGGAGCAGCTCGGGGTCGGCGACCACGGCGTCGAGGACGTCGCGGTGCTGGTCGAGGGCCCACACGGCGTTGCCGATCAGGTTGGTGGTGGTCTCCGTGCCGGCGAAGAGCAGCAGCCCGGCGAAACCGACCGTCTCGGCTCGCGAGAGCACGTCCTCGTCCCTGGCCTTCAGCAGGGTGCTGATGAGGTCGTCCCCGGGCGACTCGGCTCGGCGCTCGATGTAGTCGCTCAGGTACGCCACCAGCTCCATCGCCGCGGTGAGCCCGGCGGGGTCCATCTCCCCGTTGCGGGCCGAACCGCTCATCATCTGCGTGGTGGCGTCGGCCCACTCCCGGAACTGGTGGGCGTGGCTCGGGTCGGCGCCGAGGAGCTCGGTGATCACCTGCACCGGGAGGGGAGCGGCCAGGCCGGCGACCACGTCGAAGTCGGTGCCAGCCGAGCCCATGAGCTCCTCGACCATGGCCTGGATGCGGTCGTCCCAGGCCGTGATCTTCCGTGGGGTGAACCCGCGGTTCACGACCCGTCGCAGCTCGGTGTGCGCGGGTGGATCGACCGACACCAGCGAGCCACCGGCGGTGTCGCGCGGCATCCGTTCCTCGCCCTTGCCGGTGGGCTGCCCCATCAGCACCCCGCGCATGGCATCGGAGCTGAAGAGGTCGGTGTCGCCCAGCGCCCACGTGACGTCCTCGTACCGGGAGAGCACGAACGACTTCGTGGGCTCGGCGTAGTAGACGGGCTGCTCGCTCCGCAGCCAGTCGTACACGGGGTACGGGTCGGCCACGATGTCGACGGCGAACGGGTCGTACTGCATGGCGCCATTATGACACGATCGTCATTTTCGAGCGACGGGGGCGGGCCGTCCGATCGGCGATCAGTAGCCTGAGTCGATGGCAGGCCGCTGGCTGTTCGACGTGGACGGGACGCTGATCGACTCCCTCACCGGCACGTCGTTGCGGCCCGGGGCCGTGGAGCTGCTCGAGCGGATCCGAGGCGCCGGTGGCCGCGTGACGGTCTGGAGCGCGGGCGGCGATGCCTACAGCCGGGCCTGCGCCGAAGCCCACGGCATCGACCAGTTGGTGGACGACTTCCACGCCAAGGAGGCGCGGGACGTGCACGGGCGCTACCTGCCGCCCGCCGGGATGTCGCTCGTCGACACCGTGTTCGTGGACGACCGACCCGAGGACATGCCCGTCGGGGCCACGGTGCACACCGTGTTCCCGTACCTGGCCGACAACCCGCACGACCGGGCCCTGCTCACGCTGGGGGAGCAGGTCGTCCTCCCGTCGTGACCTGAGACGCCCGCTGGGGCCAGACCGGCGGTACCGGCCTGGCCCCGGGGGGACGGGCTCAGCCCGTGGGCATCACGAACAGCTCGCTGGCGTCCACCGTGGTGGCGTCGGTGACCTGCCCCTCCTCGTCGAGGGTGCCCACCTGGAACTCGGCCGAGCACACGTTCGGCAGCATCGGGATGGCGGTCCCGTCGCAGGTGTAGGTGAGCCCACCGCCGAGGAACAGCGGCACGTCCGCAGCGCCGTCGAGCGCGGCGAGCACCGTCGCCGCCGTGACGTCGCCGGTGAGGCCGTCGAGGGCCCGGACGAAGCTGATCACGGCGCCGACGCCGGCCGAGACACCGGTGCTGATGACCGGGTCGGGGTCGATGTCCTCGTCGGCCGCGTACTTCTCGAGCAGCGCGGCGTACAGCTCGGCATCGTCGTTGTCGTCGCCGACCGTGGTGGCCAGGAACGAGCCCGCCAGCACCGTGCCGAGGGACTCGATGATCGTCTGGTCGACACAGGTGGCGATGAGGTACTTCGGCACGTCGAGCCCGAGGGTCTGGTACGCCTGCAGGAACGACGTGCAGAACGTCACGTCACCGGTGACGGCGAGGGCATCGGCCCCACCGTCGATGGCGGCCTGGAGCTGAGGGGTGAGGTCCGGCGAGCCGGGAGCGGCGGTGATCACCTCGTAGCCGACGCCGGCCGTGCCGTACACCAGGCCGCCGAGCTGCTGCGCAGCCTGCGTGGCCGACGGTACGTCGATGACGATCATGCCCACCTTCTCGAACTCCTGCTCCGCGGCGTGGGCCGCGAAGGCGCCGAGGGTGCCGGGGAAGCCGCCGGTGAGGGCGAAGGCGTTCGGAGCGCTGAACTCCTCCGGCGAGTTGGCCGAGCCGGTGACGTAGGGGATGCCGGCGCCGGTGATGATCGGGGCCTGGGCGGCACCGAACCCGGTGAACGGCATCGTCACCGCGACGACGCCCTTCTCCACCATCTGGTTGGCGCAGTCCTGGGCGCCGGCCGGGGTGGCGCCGTTGCCGCACACGAACAGCTCGACGGGCCGGCCGCCGATGCCACCGAGGTGGTCGTTGACGTACTCCACGGCGATCTCGGCGCCTTGCTCGGCCAGGGCCGACTGGGAGCCGATGGCCTCGTCGCCGCCCTCGGTGATCAGGCCGATGGTGACGGGGTCGCCGGTGGCGGGGTTCTCCTCGCCGAGGGCCGAGAGGTCAGCGGTCTCGTCGCCGGTGTCGCTGCTGGTGTCGTCGTCGTCACCGCCGCACGCGGCGCCGATCAGGGCCAGGGCCAGGATGCCCGCGGCGAAGCGGGCTCTGGTCGAACGGGTTGTGGTCAAAGGGACCTCCTAGTTGGTGGGTTCGACGGACGTTTCGGCCGCGCCGAGGTAGGCAGCCTCGAGGGCTGCAGGGTTGGAACGGATCTGTTCGGCGGAGCCGGACAGGACGACGGAGCCGTGCACGAGCACCAGGGCTCGGTCGGCGGCTTCGAGGGCCAGGTGGACGTGCTGCTCGACGAGCACCACGCCGGCCCCGCGGGCTTCGGCGGCCGAGCGCACCACCGGGATGAGCGCCTCCACGATCACCGGCGCCAGGCCCATGCTCATCTCGTCGATGAGCAGCACCTTCGGCTCCTGCACGAGGGCTCGGGCCACGGCCAGCATCTGCTGCTCGCCGCCCGAGAGCGCACCGGCCGGCACGGCGGCCCGCTTCTGGAGGGCCGGGAACAGGTCGAGCACGTCGGCCGTCGACCGCTTGCCGGCGGCCAGCTCGAGGTTCTCCGAGGCCGTGAGCTGCGTGAACAGCGCCCGGGTGTCGGGGACGAGCACGACGCCGGCGGCGTTGGCCCGGCGGGGCGATCCGGGGCGGAGGGGCTGGCCGTCGACCACCACCTCACCGGCGATCGGCGGCAGGAACCCGGCGAGGGTGAGGAGCAGTGACGTCTTCCCGGCGCCGTTCGGTCCGAGCAGGGCCACCACCTCGCGTGCCCCGACCTCGAGGTCGATGTCGCGGGCCACGGCCACCCCGGCGTAGCCGACGGTGAGCCCGGTGGCGCTCAGCACGGTTGCTGCGGTGTCAGCCACGGGCGCCTCCTGCCGGGCCCGGTTCGGCCGGCGCGTGGGACGTGCCCAGGTAGGCCTCGGCCACCGAGCGGTCGTCCCGGATGACCGATGGCGGTCCGGATGCCAGCACCTTGCCGAGGTCGAGGACGTGGATGGTGTCGCACACGCCGAGCACGAGGTTCATGTCGTGGTCGACGAGGAGGATGGTGACCCCGGCGTCGCGCACGGCCCGGAGCCGGTCGGCCAGCCACTCGCTCTCGGTGGTGTCCAGGCCGGCGGCGGGCTCGTCGAGGAGGAGCAGCTTGGGACGCCCGGCGAGCGCTCGGGCGATCGAAACAAGCTGCCGTTGGCCCTGGGACAACTCGTGGACGTGACGGTCCCGCAGCTCGGCCAGGTGCAGGGTGTCGAGCACCTCCCGCAGCGCGTCCTCGTCGGCGCCCGCCATGTGCTGGCCGACCACGACGTTCTCCTCCACCGTGAGGTCCTCGTACAGATCGAGGCCCTGGAAGGTGCGGCCCAGGCCGGCGCGGGCTCGCTGGTGCGGTGGGAGCCCTTCGAGCGCTCGTCCGGCGAGGCGCACCTCGCCGGCGCAGTCGGCGAAGCCGCACAGCGCGTCCATCGTGGTGGTCTTCCCGGCGCCGTTGGGACCGATGAGCCCGGTGATGGTGCCTTCCCGCACCGCGAAGCTCACATCGTCGACGGCGAGCACGCCGCCGAAGGTGACGGTGACGTGGTCGACCGACAGCAGCGTGTCGCCACCCTCGCGGCGAGGCGGGGCGGAGGCGCCGCCCTCGGGGGTTGCGACGGGCGTCGCCGCGGTGGCGGTGGGGTTGGCCTTCGACCGCCGGCGCTCGAGCAGCACGTGGGCCGGACCGACGGCGCCTTCAGGGTTGGTGGTGACGGCGAGGACCACGCCGAGGCCCGAGAGGATGGCGTACCACTGGCCCACGTCGACCGACCGGTCGATGGCCAGGAAGAAGATGCCGCCTGCCGAGATCACACCGGCGACGATCCCGCCGCTCACCGAGGTGATGCCGGCGAGGAAGGCGGTGGAGAAGACGGTCAGCCCGGCGATGGCGTTGAACGACTGGTAGGTGACGTTGGTCTGCTTGTAGGCGAGCAGGCAGCCACCGAGCCCGGCGATGAACGACCCGATGGCGAAGCCCACGACCTTCACCCGCACGACGGAGATGCCCGCCGCCGACGCCGACCGTTCGTTGGCCCGCACGGCGAGCATCGCCGAGCCGAGGCCGCTCGTTCGCAGCTTGGCCACGCCGAAGGCCACCGCCGCCAGGACCACCAGGCAGAGCAGACCGAACTCGGGCCTCGGGAAGGAGGCCCCCTGCCCGATGCCGAGGTCGACGCCGAACAGCTCGGGGTTCTTCACCGGCGCGCCGTCGCTACCGCCGTTGAAGTCGTTGTTCCGGAACCACACCGCCTCCACCGCGACCGCGAGGGTGAGGGTGACGACGCCGACGAGCAGACCGCGGATCCGCAGGGCGGGGAGCCCGACGAGCACACCGACGACGGTGGCGGCCAGGGCCGCGAGGAGGGGCGCGATGGGGAAGGGGATGCCCCACGAGTCGGTGAACGTGCTGAGCGAGAAGCCAGCGACCCCGGCGAGGGTGAGCTGGGCCAGCGAGATCTGCCCGCAGTACCCGGTGACGACCACGAGCGACAGCGAGATGACGCCGAGGATCAACGTGTTGATCAGCGCCGACCGGTAGCTGCCGTCGGTGGCGAAGATGCCGATCACGCCGACCACGAGACCGACCACGGCCGGGACGGCGAGGTGGCGGGGTCGTGGCGCCCGGCCCAGGCTCTGGAGCACGAGCGCCCCTCGAGCCGGCAGCGGGCGACCTCGCACCACGAGGACCGCCAGCACGAGGACCAGCGGGATCAGCTCCGCGGCACCGTTCTGCGGGAACCACGAGTGGCGGCCGCGCAGGAACACCGCCTCGCTCTGGAGCATGCCGATGGCGATGCCGCCGATCACCGCCGGGGTGACAGCCGAGAACTGCCCGAGCACCGCGGCGGCGAGGGCCGGGACGATGAACAGGGTGTAGGTGCCGGGGATCAGCGGGACCAGCGGTGCGATGAGCACGCCGGCCACCGCCGCCACGGCGGCCGAGATGGCCCAGTTGGCCACCGCGATCCGCTCGGGCGCCAGGCCCGACACCAGGGCGCCCACCTCCGACTCGGCGGCGGCGCGGGTGGCCAGGCCGAACCGGGTGAAGCGCGAGACAGCAGCCAGCACGACGGTGATCCCGATGATCGTGATCGCGAACCACATGCGATCGGACACGATCCGGATGTCGCCGAAGGTGACGTTGCCGGCCGGGAAGATCCGCTTCACGAGCACCTGGTCGGGGCCGGCCCGCTCGCTCACGATGGCCGTCAACAGCACCATGACCCCGAGCGAGCCCACGGCCTTGGCCAGCGGACGGGCCGTGCGCAGTGGCCGGAACACGGTCAGGTAGAGCACGACGCCGACCACCGCCTCCAGGGCGACGGTGATGAGCATTGCGGGCCAGAAGCCGGGGTCGCCGCCGATGTCGATCGTGCGGGGCAACCCGGGGATCGGGGTGAGCAACTCGCCGCGACGGAGGAAGGCGTAGGTGTAGGCGGCCTGCAGCGACAGCGCGCCGGTGGCGAAGTTGAGCACCCCGGAGCTGCGGTACGTGACGACGAGCGCCAGCGCGAGCGCCGCGAACACGGCCCCGTTGCCGAGGCCAAGAAGCATGAAGTTGATGTGATCCAACCGCGTTTCCCCCGAGACGCTGGCGGCCCGAATTCAGGACACTATCGCTCCGGCGAGCGTTCGCGCGCCCGGGCCACCCGGCGCATGATGTTTCGTCCCGACTCGGCCTGGTTCTCGGCCTCGAGGGCGAAGAGGTACCGGCGACGGTCGGCCTCGTCCTCGGCTTCGTTGAGGTTCTGCTTCACCAGCGCCATGAGGTCGCGGGGCATCCGGGCCAGCCCGGCGGCCGCCTCCATGGTGCGCTCGACCAGCGCGCCCGGGTCCGCCACGACGTGCACCAGCCCGAGCCGCTCCGCCTCTGCCGCGCTCAGCTTCTCGTTCAGCAGGTACATCCGTCGGGTGGTGGCGGTGCCCGCGATCCGGGTCCAAAGGAACGTGCCGCCGTAGTCGCCGGCCAGGCCGTTGGCCGTGAAGTTGGCCGCCAGCACCGCCGTGGAGCTCATGAACCGCAGGTCACAGGCGGCCGCGAGGCTGCAGCCGGCCCCCACGGCGGGCCCGCCGATCATCGCGATCGTCGGCTTCGGCATCGTGTGCAGGAGCATCGACGCATGGAGGTCGTGGCGGGCCAGATCGCCGCTCAGCGCATCCGGCGGCACCCCGAGCTCCATGCCGTCGTCGGTGCCTCGGTCATCGCGCTTGGTGTCCCCGCCCGAACAGAACCCGCCCCCCGGCTCGCCCTCCGGTCCGCTCCCGGTGAGGACGACGACCCGGACGTCGTCGTCTGCGGCCATCTGCTTCACGGCCCCGTCGAGGGCCGCGACGAGCGCGCCGTTCAGCGCGTTGCGCCGTTCGGGCCGGTTCAGCGTGATCGTGCCGATCCGATCGCGCACCTCGGTGAGCAGGATCGCCATGTCGTCTCCTTGAGGTACCGGGCTAATCAGGACACCTTAAACGGGTGCGTGCCGCCACCGCCGTTGCCAGGCCGAGCGACCTGAGCGCCGCGTGGGTACGAACGGGAGGGGAGGAGCTGAAGGAGCTCGGGGCCTCGGGGCTACCTTGACGGCGTGACGGCAGCGACGACGAGACGGGCCCGCGCCACGGTTCGCACGGCGCTGGGCAACGGCACCGGCCGTCTCGCCACCACCGTCGCCTCTCGGATCGTCGACGACGTCGCCCGGCGGGGCTGGAAGGTCGGCGAGGTCATCGGCACCGAGGCCGAGATGCTGGAGCGCTACGGCTGCAGCCGGGCCGTGCTCCGGGAGGCCATCCGGCTGATCGAGCACCACCACGTGGCCCGGATGCGCCAGGGGCCCGGTGGCGGTCTGGTGGTCACCGAGCCCGACGTCGACGCCATCATCGACGCCGCCGTGGTGTACCTGCTGCGCTGCGATGCCCGTCTCGACGAGGTGTTCGAAGCCCGCCTCATCGTCGAGGACCTGGCCATGTCGGTGGCCCCGAGCCGCCTCGATGAGGCCGACATCGAGCGCATCCGGCAGCTGGTGGCCGACGAGGAAGCCGGCCACAACGTCGATCCCCGCGGCCTGCACAGCCTGGTGGCGGCGGTGTCGAAGAACCCGGCCCTCGAGCTGTTCGTCGACCTGCTCAGCCGGCTCACCGTCTTCTTCTTCAGCTCGATGAGTGAGATCTCCGAACCCACCCTCGGCGCCTCGGGCCACGCCCACCGGCGCATCGCCGAGGCAGTGGTGGCCGGTGATCCCGGCACCGCTCGCCGTCGCATGGAGGCCCACCTCCGCGCCGAGGCCGACTTCATCCGGCAGCGGCGCGGCACCCAGCAGGAGCTCAACCCGTCCCTGGCCATCCACGACTGGCGGGGCTCGAAGCGGGGCCAGTCGACCGCTCGCGAGATCTTCGGCCGCATCATCGAGGAAGGCATCCCGCCCGGCACCCTGCTGGGATTCGAGGCCGACCTCATGCAGACCTACGGCACCGGTCGGGCTGCCGTGCGGGAAGCCATCCGGATCCTCGAGCACCACCAGATCGCGGTGATGCGACGGGGTCAGTACGGCGGGCTCTTCGTCGTGGAGGCCGACGTCGGGGCGATGTGCGAGCTGGTGGCCCTCCACCTCGAGCGCCACGCCGTCGAGCCGGCCCACCTCGCCGAGCTGCGGGTCGGCATCGAGCTGGCCATGGTGGACCTCGTGATCGACCGGTGGACCTCGGAGTCGGCCGGCCGGCTCCACGACGCCCTGCTCGCGGAGCAGGCCGCCACGAAGGACCAGATGGTGGAGGTCGTGCACGACCTCCACGCCGTGATGGCGGCCCTGAGCGGCAACCGGGTGCTCGAGCTGCTGGCCCGAACGCTGATCCGGCTCTCCCGTGCCCACCGCGGTGGAGGCTCCAGCCGCCTCACGAAGGCCATGCGGGAGGAGATCCACCGCACCCACGCCGGCATCGTCGACGCGCTCGTCGACGGCGACCGCGACCTGGCCCGCACCCGCCTGCGGGCCCACCTGGCCAACCTCACCGACCCTGCGCTCCGCTGACGTCTCGTTAACAGTGTCCTGATCTCGCGGGTCCGGTACCCTGCCGATCCTGTGACCAGCGAACCGCACGACCTCGAGATCCCCGTCATCACCGCCGACGACGACCGCTTCCATCCGGCCTCGGACGACTGGTGGGAGACCGAGACGGCGTGGTTCTCGTTCAACGTCCCCGAGCGCCGCATGGGCGGCTGGTTCTACAACCAGGTGCTCGCCACCCAGCAGGTGTGCAACGGCGGCGCGTGGGTGTGGGACGACTCCGACGCGCCCGCTCGCTACGAGTCGAACCAGCAGGGACTTCCCATTCCTCCCGTCGACGAGCTCGACCTGCGCGACGTGGCCCTCCCGAACGGCAACCACATCCGGATGCTCGAGCCGCTCACCCGCTACGCCATCACCTACAGCGACCCGGGTCGCTTCGAGGCCGACCTCACGTTCACTGCGGTGATGGCGCCCAACTCCCACCCACTCCGCACGGCACCCTTCTGGAAGGGCCGCCACTTCGACCAGCCGATGCACGTCACTGGCGCCATCGTGCTCGACGGCGAGGAGATCGAGGTCGACTGCATCTCGGTGCGGGATCGCTCCTGGGGGCCGCGGCCGATGGGCCCCGATCCCCGCAAGCCGGCCCCGGACCCGGCCGCGCCGCCCAAGCCGAAGGGTCCTCGCCGGCCGCCCGAGGGCGTGGGGTACCCGTTCGGCGCAGCCTCGCCCACCGAGAGCTGGCTGCTCTACACCCGTCCGACGATCGTCGACGGCGAGGCCTCCGACGAGCTGGCCACCGGCTACCTCCTGCGCGACGGAACCTTCGGCCACCTCCGATCGGGTCGTCGCCGCATCTGGCTCGATCCCGAGACCAAGTGGATCCGCCGCATCGAGCTCGAGGCCACCGACGAGCACGGCCGCGACCTCGAGGCCGCCGGCACCCTCGTGGCTCGCCACGGTGCGCCCGGCACCAGCCTCGGCACCGGCCTGTTCCAGTGGGAGTGGCACGGCCTGAGCGGCTGGGGCGAGGACCAGAGCTTCGCCCCGCAGCCGATCTTCGACGCCCTCGACCAGACCTGACGCGGGGCCCTCCGGGGCCGAACTCGACACCGGTCGTGCGGCCGATAGTCTGACCCCGGTCCGAATCAGGACACTGATAACCGCGTAGGGGAGTGGACATGGCCAACCGTTGGGATCGCCAGCTGTACATCGGCGGCGAATGGACCGACGCAGAGTCCGTCGGCACGATCGAGGTCATCGACCCCGCCACCGAGGAGGTCATCGGGAGCGTCCCCGAGGGCTCGGTGAAGACGGCTCAGCAGGCCATCGCCGCGGCGCGAGAGGCGTTCGACCACGGCCCCTGGCCGTGGATGAAGCCCAGCCAGCGGGCCGCGGCGCTCATCCGCATGGCCGAGGCCCTCGAGGCCAAGGCACCTGAGCTGCGCGAGCTCATCGTCGCCGAGACCGGCTCGGCGGGCTTCATCACCGACTTCATCCAGGGCTTCGGCTCCATCGGGATGTTCCGGTCCAATGCCGCCATCGTCCAGCACAGCTTCGACTGGGTGCAGAACGGGCCGCCCACCGGCGCGCCCACGGGCATCGCCGGCAGCGCGCTGGTGCGGGAGCCCATCGGTGTCGTCGCCGCCATCACGCCCTTCAACTTCCCCTTCATGCTCAACGTGGTGAAGGTGGCGCCGGCCCTCGCCGTGGGTTGCACGGTGGTGCTCAAGCCGCATCCGTGGACGCCGCTCGACGCCATGATGATCGCCGACGCCGCCGCGGAGGCGGGGATCCCGAAGGGCGTGCTCAACGTCATCACCGGCCACGGCGAGGTCGGCGACGAGCTCACCTCCAACCCGCTCGTCGACATGGTCACCTTCACCGGTTCGACCGCCACCGGCCGTCGGATCATGGCCTCTGCCGCCGGCACCCTGAAGAAGCTCCAGCTGGAGCTCGGCGGCAAGAGCGCCCAGATCGTGCTCGACGACGTGAACGAGGACTACGCGCGCTCCATCGGGTTCGGGCAGGTCCTCACCCACTGCGGTCAGGGCTGCGCGCTGCAGACCCGCCTCCTGCTGCCCGAGCACCTGCTCGACGCCTACAAGGAAGGCCTTGCCGCGGCGGCGCCCAACATCACTGTGGGCGATCCCCGCGACGGCGCCACCGTGGTGGGCCCGCTGATCCGCGAGCAGCAGCGCGAGCGGGTCGAGGGCTACGTCGCCTCGGCCCACGAGGAGGGCGCCGAGCTCCTGGTCGGCGGCAAGCGTCCCGACCACCTCGACAAGGGCTTCTTCTACGAGCCCACGGTCTTCGTCGGCGAGAACCACATGCGCATCGCCCAGGAGGAGATCTTCGGGCCGGTCCTCACGGTGATCCCGTACTCCGGCAAGGACCAGGACGCCGTGAAGATCGCCAACGACTCGATCTACGGCCTGGCCGGCGGCGTGGTCGCCGCCAACGGCGCACGGGCCTTCAACGTGGCCCGTCAGGTGCGGGCCGGCAACGTGATGTCGCAGGCCGTCGGTGGACCGATCGCGCCACAGAGCACGGGTGGCGGGCAGGGCCCGGGCTGGGGCTCCGAGATGACCGGCATCGGGCAGTCGGGCGCCTTCGGTGGCTACAAGCAGTCGGGCCTCGGCCGCGAGTGGGGCCACGCCGGGCTCGAGGACTTCACCGAGCTGAAGAACATCACCTTCGGGTGACCATGACTCGCAACCTCCCCCCGATCAACGACACCAACCGCAGCTACTGGACCGGCGGCGGTGACGGCCAGCTCCTCATCCAGCGCTGCGCCGACTGCCGCCGCTACCAGCACCCGCCCCAGGCGCAGTGCGCGGCGTGCGGCGGCGAGGTCGTGGCCGAACCGGTGAGCGGCAAGGGCACGGTGTTCACCTTCACGGTGAACACGCAGCCGTTCCACCCGGAGGTGCCCGTGCCCTACGTGGTGGCCCTCGTCGAGCTCGAGGAGCAGGAAGGCCTGACCGTGCCGACGAACATCATCGGGATCGACCCCGCCGAGGTCACGATCGGGCGGCCCGTGCGGGTGACCTTCGAAGCGGCCGGCGAGGCGTGGGTCCCCCAGTTCGAACCGGACGGCGCCGCATGAGCGCTCGGTCGGGTCGGGCCCTCGTCTCGGGCATCGGCATCTCCGACATCGGCCGCCGGCTCGGGGTCCCCGACCTCGACCTCACCACCGCAGCCTGCAACGCGGCCCTCGCCGACGCCGGGCTGGAGCCCTCCGCGATCGACGCCGTGGCCACGATCGGCGACACCCCCGCGGCGCTGGCCATCGAGGCCCTCGGCATCCAACCGCGCGTCGACGTCGGTCTCCACGCCACCGCCGGCCTGCTGGCGCCGGTGATGGCCGCCGCCGAAGCCGTCGCCGACGGCCGGGCCCGCCACGTGCTCGTGTACCGCACCGTCCAGATGATGGGCGGCACGGTGGCGCCAGCACCGGCGGGAGGCGGGCCGGGCGGTCCGGGCGGTCCGGGTGGCAGCGATGGCGGCGCCATGGCGATCGGACGTGGTCCGCTGGCCGACATCCCCGAGCTGCTGGCCTACCACTCGTACTCGGCGGCCAACTGGGTCGGCATGCACTGCGCCCGGCACATGCACCGCTACGGCACCACCCGCGAGCAGCTCGGCGCCCTGGCGGTGCACAGCCGGAAGCACGCCGCCCTCAACCCGCTCGCGGCGTACCGCGATCCGATCACCCTCGACGACTACCTGAACGCCCGCCCGATCTCGTCACCGTTCGGCCTGCTCGACTGCGACGTCCCGGTGGACGGGTCGATCGCCCTCGTGTTCTCGGCGCCCGACTTCGAGGCCGACTGCCCGTCGCCGCCGGTGCGGGTGGAGGCCTTCGGCGGCCACGACCAGGGCGGCTGGTTCGGTCGCCCTGACTACCCGCGGATGGCCTCGGTGGAGGCGGGGGCCGAGATGTGGTCCCGCACCGACCTCACGCCGGCCGACGTCGACGTGGCCCAGCTCTACGACGGGTTCACCTTCCTCACCATCGCGTGGCTCGAGGCGCTCGGGCTGTGCGGCGAGGGGGAGGGCGGCCCGTTCGTGGCCGACGCCGAACGGATCTCGCTCGGGGGATCGCTCCCGCTCAACACCTACGGCGGCCAGCTCTCAGCCGGTCGGATGCACGGGTACTGGGTGCTGCACGAAGCGGCCCTCCAGCTCCGCGGCCAGGCCGGCCAACGCCAGGTGCCGAACGGCCCCGAGGTCGCTGCAGTCGCGGCCGGTGGCGGGCCCATCGCCGGGTGCCTCCTGCTCACCACCTGAGGGTGGAAGAATCGGGACACTGATCGACCCGGGACTTGCGGATAGATCAGGACACTCTTAGATTCACGGCGAGCGGAGCGGCAGCTGACGGATCAGCCTTGCCCGACGAGTTGGGGGACTGCGCCTCGAATGTGCGATCAACGCGGACACGAGCAGGCGGCTCGAGGGTGAACGCGCACCGCCGCACCTCACCGACGTTCCTCCTCGGGATCGGCATCGCCGTCGGGGCCCTCATCACGGGCCTCGTCGTGCCCTACGTGCGCACCGAGTCGGTCGACGCCCAACGCACCGCTACCGGCGCACTGGTGGAGTCCGGCGGTGACGGTGTCGCGGAGCCCGGCGTCGCCACCGATGGCGGCGTCGCCGGCGACGGGGGCACCGTGATCGACCCCACCACCGGGGCCACCGTCCCGGCCGGTCAGGTGCCCACCGGTGGTGTCGCCACCGGTGGTGCGAACGGGCCCGGCGTCACCGCCGACACCGTGAAGTTGGGCATCGCCATCATCGACGTGGGCGCCGCCAGCCAGCTCGGCTACTCGTTCGACCTCGGCAACCAGCGGGCCCGCTACGACGCCCTCATCGCGGCCCAGAACGCCAAGGGCGGGATCAACGGCCGCAAGATCGAGCCGGTGTACCAGACCATCGACTCGGCAGCCCGGCCGGTCGAGACGCAGCAGGCGGCGTGCGTGCACTGGACGCAGGACGCCAAGGTCTTCGCCGTGCTGGCCCACTCCACCTTCGGGCATGCCGCCGCAGTGTGCATCACCGGCCAGGGCAAGACGCCGTTCTTCCACACCGACGGCTTCGACGAGACCTACTACGCCAACGGGCTCTACTACTCGACCCAGGCCAACGACAATCGCATCCTGAACGACCACGTCGACTACCTCGAGTCGAAGGGGAAGCTGCAGGGCAAGACCATCGGCGTCCTCATCGGCGAGGGGTCCGAGCGGGTGGCCGTCGACCGCACGCTGCTCCCCAAGCTGAAGAGCCTCGGCTACTCCGTGAAGGCCATCGAGGTCGTCCCGCAGACGATCAGCGGCACCCAGCGGATCCCGATCGCCGTCTCGAACCTGAAGGCGGCCGGCGTCGACATGCTCATCATGGCCACCGGCGTGGTGATCGCGGGGCCCTTCGCCCAGGCTGCCTCCCGAGCCGGGTACAACCCGGAGTACGCGCTGTCGGACTTCAACAACCAGATCAACGACCAGCTGGCCAGCTACTACCCGGACGCCTTCGACGGCACCGTCGCCCTGAGCACCCACCGGTTCCCGGAGAAGCGAGCTGGCCTGGCCAACGGCCCCGCCGACCAGGCGTGCTTCGACCGGGTCGCCGGCGCCGATCCCAAGATCGTGCCGTACCTGAACTCGGCCCACGAGGTGGGGCTCGGCGAGTGCGCCATCTTCGACGCCTTCGTCAACGCCGCCATCAAGGCTGGTGAGGTGCTGAACTCGACGACCCTCCGGCAGGGGGCCGAGTCCCTCGGCACGTTCGGGATCCCGGCCACCTACGACGGCTCCTTCGCCCCCGGCAAGCACGACGCCGTGGACTTCGAGCGGGAGATCGTGTGGCGCAAGTCGTGCAAGTGCTGGCAGCTCCTCGAGGGCTCGGCGATCCGCAAGATGACCTGACGTGGACGCCCTGCTGCAGGTGGAGGGTGTCGACGCCGGCTACGGGTCGGTGCAGGTGCTCTTCGACGTGTCCCTCGAGGTGGAGCACGGCGAGGTGCTGGCCCTCCTCGGCACCAACGGCGCCGGCAAGTCCACGCTCCTGCGCACGGTGTCGGGGCTCCACCCGGTGATGGCGGGCACCGTCCGCTTCGACGATCACGACGTCACCGCCATGGCGCCGCACCGTCGGGTGCAGGCCGGGATCGTGCAGCTGGCCGGTGGGCGGGCCGTGTTCTCCAGCCTGTCGGTGGCCGAGAACCTGCGGGTCGGCGCCTTCACCTTCCTCGACGACCCGGCTCGGGTGGAGGCTCGGATCGCCGAGGTCCTCGAGCTGTTTCCGCCGCTGAAGACGCGCCTGTCGCAGCTCGCAGGGAGCCTGTCGGGCGGCGAGCAGCAGATGGTGGCCCTGGCCAAGGCCCTGCTGCCCGAACCGAAGCTCCTGATCATCGACGAGCTGTCCCTCGGCCTGGCCCCGGTCGTGGTGGGCCGGCTGCTCGAGGTCATCGAGCGGCTGCGGGTCACGGGGATGACGATGCTCATCGTGGAGCAGTCGCTGAACGTGGCCGCCGCCTTCGCCGATCGCGCCGTGTTCATGGAACGGGGTGAGGTGCGCTTCACCGGGTCGCCCACCGACCTCATCGAGAGCGGCGACCTGGCCCGGGCCGTGTTCCTCGGAGCCCGCTCGTGACCTTCGCCTTCGACGGCTTCGCCGTGCGCTTCGACGTGGTGGCCATCGGTGCCATGGCCGGTCTCGGCTACGCGCTGCTCGCGTCCGGCCTGCTGCTCGTGTACCGGGCCGGGCGAGTCATCAACCTGGCCCACGGCCAGATCGGCGCCCTCAGCTCCGTGGTGCTCCTCGAGCTGGTGGCCAAGGCCGACCTGCCCTATGTCGTCGCCTTCCCCCTGGCCATCGCCACCGGCGCCGTGATCGGACTGATCGTCGAACGCACCCTCGTCCGGCCGCTGGCCCAGCGGTCGACGCTCGCCGTGCTGGTGGCCACCATCGGCGTCACCCAGGTGCTGCTCGTGGCCCAGGCCCTCCTGCCCGACATCATCGGCGGCGGCGGCTACCCGATCCCCGTCACCTGGACCTACGAGATCAACAACCTCGTGCTGCGCGGCGAGCACTTCGCCCTGTTGATGTTCGCCCCGGTGGCCCTCGCCCTGCTGGTCGTCTTCCTCCGCAAGTCCCGCTACGGCCTGGCCATCCGATCGGTGGCCGACAACCGGGAAGCGGCCAAGCTGGCTGGCATCGACACCGAGCGGGTGGGTGCCATCGTCTGGGCCAGCGCCGGTGCGCTGGCGGCGGTCGCGGCCATCCTCACCCTGCCGCTCTCCGGCGCCCAGGTCGGCACCACCGCGTCGGCCACCCTCGGTCCGGCCCTGCTCCTGCGTGCGCTGGCGGCCGGTCTGGCCGGTGGCCTGGTCAGCCTGCCCCGCACCGCGCTCGCCGGCATCGTGATCGGCGTGGTCGAGGCCGTGCTCTACGCCACCTACCCGTCGGACCTCGGGCTGGTCGACCTCGTCCTCTTCGGCGCCGTGCTCGTGCTGCTCCTCCTGCGAAGCCGCACGGAGCGGGACGACGCCGACACCATGGCCTTCGGCGCCGACCCCACGCCGGCGCCCGCCGCGCTGCTCCGGCACCCGACCTACCGGTTCGTGCAGCGCGCCCTCATGCTCGCCGCCCTGGTCGCCGCCATCGCAGCCCCGTTCATCTGGACCGACTCGTCCGACCTCTTCCTCCTCGGGCGCATCCCGGTGTTCGCCATCATCGGCATCTCGATCGTGATCCTCACCGGGTGGGCCGGCCAGCTCAGCCTCGGCCAGATGGCCTTCGTGGGCCTCGGGGCCATGGGGAGCGCCGCCCTCGCCAGCCGCGGCGTGGCGTGGGGCGCGTCGATCGGGTTCGTGGCCGCCGCCGGCGTCATCGTGGCCCTCGTGGTCGGCGCGCCGGCCCTGCGCCTCCGCGGCCTGTTCCTCACCGTCACCACCCTCGGCCTGGCCGTGGCCGCCAGCAGCTACCTGCTCACCCTCGACCTGTTCTCGAGCGGCAACGAGAACGTCGCCGTGCTCCAGCCGGGGAAGGTCGGGTTCATCGACGCCAACTCCTACCGCACCGGGTACTTCATCTGCCTGGTGGCCCTCGTCGTCGTGGTGCTGCTGGCTCGGCGGATCCGCACCACCGGTGTGGGTCGCCGCATCATCGCCGTCGAGGGCAACGACCAGTCGGCCGCCGCGATGACGCTGTCGCCGGCCGCCGCCAAGCTCACCGCCTTCGGCCTGGCCGGCGGGTTGGCCGCGCTGGCCGGCGCGCTGCTGGCCGGGATCACCCGCACGTTCCAGACCAGCCTGTTCTCGCCCGACCAGTCGCTGCAGGTGCTGGCCATGACCGTGGTCGGCGGCATCGGCTCGGTGTTCGGGGCTGTCGCCGGCGCCCTCTACCTGATCGGCGTGCCCACCATCTTCGGCGACTCCGCCACCGCCCGACTGGCCACCAGCGGCATCGGCCTCCTCGTGCTGCTGCGCATCGAACCGGGCGGCCTCGGCGCCATCGGCGAGCGGCTCCGCCTCCGCTTCTTCGCCCGGTTGGTGCCGGTCGAGGAGCTCGAGGCCGAGGTCGTCGACGACCCCGCCGAGACCATCGAACCGCGGCTCGTGCCCGCCGCAGCACGGGCGGACGACGAGGTCGACGAGCACCCGCCGCTCGACGTGATCGACGTGACGGTGCGGCTCGGTGGCCGCAACCTCATCGAGGACGTCAACCTCACGGTGGGCCCGGGGGAGATCGTCGGGCTCATCGGCGCCAACGGCGCCGGCAAGACCACCCTGATGAACGCCATCAGCGGGTTCATGCCCGCCACCGGGCAGATCCTCCTCGGCGGCGACGACATCGGCCACCTGCAGCCCCACCATCGGGCGCGGGTCGGGCTCGGCCGCGGGTTCCAGAGCGCCCGCCTCTACCCCCGGCTCACGGCCCGGGAGTGCGTGCAGGTGGCCCTCGAGGCCCGGCATCCCACCGAGCTGGCCCCGGCCCTCCTCGCCCTGCCACCGGCGGTGCGCATCGAGCGTTGGAGCCGCGCCGCGGCCGACGAGATGCTCTACGCCCTCGGCCTCGACCGCTTCGCCGACACCCGCGTGGCCGGGCTGTCCACCGGCACCCGGCGGATCCTCGAGTTCGCCTGCCTCCTCGCCACCCAGCCGTCGGTGGTGCTGCTCGACGAACCGATGGCCGGCATCGCCCAACGGGAGATCGAGGCCTTCGTCCCCATGCTCCGGGAGATCGCCGCCTCGCTGGGCGCGTCGATGCTCATCATCGAGCACGACCTGCCGCTGATCTCCGAGGTCAGCGACCGGCTCTACTGCATGGAAGCGGGCCTGGTGATCGCCCACGGCACCCCGGCCGAGGTGCGCAACGACCCGCTCGTGATCGCCAGCTACCTCGGCACCGACGAGCGGGCCGTGGAACGGAGCGGCAGCAACGGGGCGTCCCGGAAGCGCCGCAAGATCAAGGTCGAGGTGTGACGTGAACCGATCCTTCGAACTTCCCGAGCTCGAGGACCGCTCCCACACGGTGCTGGGCGCCGTCGCCAACCGCGTCCGGATGACCGAGGGCCAGCTCTACACCGTCGTCCTGGCCCTCCTCTTCGTCGCCGCCCTGCTGCTCACCGGGTTGCCCGGCGCCCACAAGACCGAGAGCAACGACGGCATCGTGGTGCCGCCGCCGGCGGCCGAGGTGGCGCCGTGATGAAGGCCGTCCGCCTCCTCCTCGTCGCCATGGTGGTCGCGCTGTTCGCCGTCCCGGTGGTGCACAGCGACGCGCAGGAGGCTCCCGTCGATCCCACCGACACCGTGCTCGCGATCGTCTCGCCGATCGCCTCACCGGTGTGCGGCCTGGCCGGCACCTCCACCCTCCTCGTGCCCATCGTCAGCGGCCTGATCACCCCGTCGCTGCCGTCGGGGGTGCCGAGCATCGGCGACCTGCTGCTGAACTCGATCGGACCGGTGTTCGTCGTGTGCGGCGAGCTCCCCTCGGCTCCCGGCACCCGTTGCCAGCTCGACGACCAGATCTCGGGGATGGTGCCGATCGAGGTGTCCAGCCTCACCGGCCCGCTCCCGGCCCTCCTGGGCAACCTCATCGACGCGCTGAACGCCACCATGTCGGCTCTGGGCCTCCCGCCGCAGACGGCCCTCCAGGAGGCGCTGGTCTGCTCGGTCAACCAGGGTCCCGGGGTGACCGAGGCGCCGGGCGGTGACGCCCCGGTCGAGCCGCCACCGCCCATCGAAGACGTGCCCGTGGCGGCACCGTCGTTCACCCCCGTCGCCGGGGCGCCCCTCCCGGCGCTGCCCACGCCCGCCGCCCAGCCCGCCGCGCCCCGCACCGCTCCGCAGGAGCTGATCGCCACCGTCGATCGGCTGGTGCCCGGCGGGATCAAGGTGCTGCAGGTCGTCGCCATCAGCCTGCTCGGCCTCACGCTCCTCAGCGGGTGGGCCGGCTCGTGGATGGAGAGCCGCCGAACTGGGAGGCCGTCGTGAGCGACCTCCCCGACGAGATCCGGACCTGGATCGAGGCGTCGACCGATGCCACCATCACCGAGGCCCGCCGCCAGCCGGGCGGTGCCCGCAAGGAAGCCTGGTTCGTCGACGTCGACGGCGCTGACGGGCCGCGCGGGCTGTTCCTGCGCTACGACCGCACCGATCCCGACCGCACCGGCGACCCGTGGACCATCCAGCGGGAGGGTGAGGTGTACCTCGCCCTGCAGGACACCGACGTGCGTGTGCCCCGCGTGATCGGCGTGCACCCCACCGCGCAGGCGATGTTGAGCGAGCGGGTCACCGGGGGCACCTGGTTCTCGCAGATCGTCGACCCTGCTGAGCAGCTGAGCACGGCCCAGGACTTCATGACCCAGCTGGCCGCCCTCCACGCGCTCGACGCGACGGCGCTCGACCTCCCGAGCTTCCCCAAGGCGACGACCATCCGCGACCTCGTGCACCACGAGCTCGACGAGATGGAGGGGATCATCGCCCACCGCGGCGGCCCGGTCGATCCCCGACTGCAGTTCTCGCTCCGGTGGTTGCGGGCCAACATCCCCGACTACGAGGGGCCGGTGTCGTTGATCCAGGGCGACACCGGGCCGGGCAACTTCATGTACACCGACGGCAAGGTGGTGGCCGTCGTCGACTGGGAACTCGCTCACCTCGGCGACCCGATGGACGACATCGCCTGGCTCAGCCTGCGCACCACCCAGGAGCCGTTCACCACGTTCCCCGATCGGCTCCGGGAGTACGAGGAGCTCACCGGCACCACCATCGACGAACGCCGGGTCCGCTACTACCAGGTCATGGCCGAGACGAAGATCCTCGTGATGGGCCACCAGCCCCGCTCGTCCTCGGGTGACGGCCCCCGGCCCGCCCCTCCGGCCGAGGCCGGCAACCTGCTGATCTACGGGATGCTCCACCGGCGGCTGTGGTTCGAGGCCATCGCGGCCTTCGTCGGCCTCGAGTACGACCCCATCGAGGTGGCCCCCGACGACGAGCGCACCGACGTCGACGTCCTCTACCAGGGGGTGCTCGACGAGCTGCGCGACGTGATCGTCCCCGCACTCAGCGACCCGATGGCCCTGCGCCGCGGCAAGGGCATGGCCCGCATCGTGAAGTACCTGCGGGAGTCGGCTCGGACGGCGGCGTTCTACGAGGCCGACGAGCTGGAGGACCTCACCAAGGCCCTCGGCCACCGACCCGCCACCGTGCAGGCCGGTCGCCAGGAGATCGACGAGCGGGCCCGAACCGGTGAGATCGCCGACCTCGACTACCTCCGGTACGCGTGGCGGCGCACCAGCCGGGACAACGAAGTGACCCGAAGCGCGTCCGGCGCGCTGGCGGACCGGCACTGGCCGGAGCTCCGCTGACCGATCGCCCACCACACGGAATGGCCATGACCCTCATCGATCCGAAGTCCCTCCCGTTCACCGATCTCACCGAACGAGTGATGTTCGACGATCCGTTCCCGCGGTGGGCCGAGCTCCGGGCCAACGCCCCCGTGTCGTTCGGTCGCACACGGGAGACACGCACCATCGACTGCTTCCTCCTCAGCCGCTACGAGGACGTGCAGTTCCTCCACTCCGACCCCCGCTTCTCGAGCGACCCGACCGGGGGCGAGGGCGAGCCCTTGATGATGCGGTTCCTCCCGAAGACGTTCCGGATCCTCACCGACTCGATGGTGTTCAAGGACGACCCGGAGCACAAGCGACTCCGAGGGCTCGTCAACAAGGCCTTCACCCCCAAGCGGGTCGCGCAGATGGCCGACGACGTCACCGCCGTGGTCGACCGTCTCGTCGACGAGCTGGCCGCCAAGCGCACCGTCGAGTTCGTGGAGGACTTCGCCGTCCCGCTCCCCCTTGCCGTGATCGCCGAGATGCTCGGTGTGAGGCCGGCCGAGCGGGAGGAGTTCAAGCAGGCCATCGAGGTGATGACCGACAGCAACTCGGGTGGCGCCGTGCGCCAGATCCCGAAGGCGCTCGCCAGCGGTCGACGGATCCGGAAGATGCTGGAGGGGCTGGCCCACGACCGTCGGGCCAACCCCATCGACGATCTGATCACGGCTTTGGTGTCGGCACGGGAGGGCACCGAGGAGCTGGCCGACAACGAGGTCGTCTCGATGCTCTTCCTCCTGCTGCTCGCTGGCCACGACACCACGGCCAACCTGCTCACCGGCTCGATGCTGGCCTTCATCGAGCACCCCGAGCAGGTCGAGCGACTCCGAGCCGAGCCCGAGCTGATCGACACCGCCGTGGAGGAGCTGCTGCGCTACACCACGCCGGTGCCGTGCGGGGCCGTGCGCACCCTCACCGACGACGTCGAGATCGCCGGCTCCACCCTGCCCAAGGGCAGCAAGGTCCTGGGCATGATCATCGGGGCCAACCGCGATGAGTCGGTGTTCGACCGCCCCGAGGAGCTCGACCTGGGGCGTGAGCCGAACCGCCACCTGGCCTTCGCGTTCGGCAGCCACTTCTGCCTCGGCAACCAGCTCGCTCGGCTGGAGGCCCGCATCGCGCTGACCGCGCTGGTGCAACGCTTCGACGAGATCTCCCTCGCGGTCGACCGGAGCTCGCTCCGGTTCAAGCCCACCGTGTCGCTCCGCGGTCTGGCCGCCCTCCCGCTGCACCTGGGGTCCCGGAGTTGAAGCACGCCTGGGACCAGCCGCTCGGCGTGTGGAACATCGCCGAGTCGCACCCCGACGCCGTCGCCATCGCGACCTGCCCGAGCGGTGAGACGCTCACGTTCGCGGCGCTGGCCGGCCGCTGCCACCAGATCGTGCACGCCCTCCGGGCGCGGGGGATCGGGCCCGGCGACGTCGTGGCCATGGCCCTGCCGAACGACGTCGACATCGTGCTCTGGCTCCTCGCGTCGCAGGAAGGTGGGTTCCGGTCACTGGCCCTGAACCCGGCCCTATCCGACGCGGAGATCGAGGGGATCCTCCGCCACTCGGGGGCCAAGGCCGTGGTGGCCCACGCCGCCCTGGCCGGCCGGCTCACCGACGTGGCCGCCGTGCAGGACGCGGCGCTGCGGCTCTCCGTCGGGGGCGCGGTCCCCGGCTTCGACGACGCCGCCACCCACCTCGGCACCTTCCCGACCACACTCCCGAGCGACCGGGTGCTCGGCGGACCGGTCTTCTACTCCTCGGGCACCACCGGTGCGCCGAAGGGCATCTGGCGTGCGATCCCCCCGGTCGATCCCACCCTCGCCGCCGACGCCATGAAGAGCTTCGGCCAGGCCTTCCAGTT
>JALYWQ010000049.1 GCA_030852625.1 Actinomycetota bacterium | reverse complement strand
CGAGATCGTGCCGCTCAACGGCCTGGCCCACGACGAGGGCCCGCGCGAACCCAATTGGGAGAAGATCCGCTCGCTGCCCACGCTGGTCGAGGGTGGCCGCGTCACCGCCGCGGTCGCCTCGCAGATCTCCGACGCGTCAGCGTCGATGCTGATCGTCAGCGAACAGGCCCTGAAGGACCACGGCCTCACCCCCCGGGCCCGCATCCATCACATGAGCGTGCGGGCCGACGACCCGATCTACATGCTCACCGCCCCGATCCCCGCCACCAGGTACGCCTTCGAGAAGACCGGCATGACGATGGACGACATCGACCTCGTCGAGATCAACGAGGCCTTCGCGTCGGTCGTCCTCGCGTGGGCCAAGGACCTCGACGTCGACCTGGCCAAGGTCAACGTCAACGGCGGCGCCATCGCCCTCGGCCACCCGCTCGGCGCCACCGGTGCCCGCCTGATGACCACGCTCCTCAACGAGCTCGAGCGCACCGGCGGCCGCTACGGGCTCCAGACCATGTGCGAAGGCGGCGGCCAGGCCAACGTGACGATCATCGAGCGCCTCTAACCGGGACGGTCGACGAGGCGCCGGAGCTTCTGCGGCGCCATCACGCAGTAGCTCTCGGTCACGAGCTCGCGCACTTCGTCCCAGTCGACGTGCCCATCGAGCTTCAACCCCATCACGTCCCGTCCCCACCCGGCTGGGTAGAACGGCGGACCCTGATTGCGGAGCGCCTCGAGCTCCGGCCCCTCGGACCGGAACACCAGGAGCGGGCCCGGGCCGATGGCCCTCGCGATCTTGATGAGCAGCGGCGTGGTGCCCTCGTCGGCGTAGAAGACCTGGGCGAAGTTCTTGCGCCGCACGACCCAGCGGTGGCCCACCCACGCCTGCTCTTCGTCGACCTCGGGCAGCGCCAGGCAGATGCCGCGCAGCTCGGCGACGATCTCCTCGGGCACGTCGGGGCAGTCCTCAGCCGCCATCGAACCGAGACTACGGGCCACATCACCGCCGGCGGGCCTCGCCGAGCTCCGCTCCGCCGCCAGCGGTAGCGTCACGCGCATGTTGCGACGTGTCGCTGTGAGCTCGGTCCTGGCGCTCGCCCTGCTGGCGAGCTGCGGCGGTGACGACGACTCGTCCGAGGCGGGTGACACCACGACGACCGCCGTCGAACCGACCACCACAACCGTGGCCGAGACGACCACCACGACCGTCGCCCCTCGTGACTGCGCAGCCGACGGCGCCACCGCCACCACCATCGAACCGACCCAGGTGGTCGTCGGCTGCCGCATCGAGTCGCTCGGCGACCCGCTGGACGGAGCCGAGATCGGACTCGGCACCTACGGTCCGCTCGACGGTGGCATGAGCTACGAGGAAGCGTCGGCCGTCGCCAACCGGCCGATCATCCTCTCGCCCTACGCCGAGGAGGACGACCCGCTCCAGCTGCCATGCGTCGCGTTCTCGCTGGGCGACGGCGAGGACCGCATCGGGGGCGTCGGCGGTAGCGGCGACATCCGCACGCTCTACGTCAACGAGCCCGGTGCCGTCACCAGCGAGGGCGTGGGCGTCGGCGCCACCCGGGCCGAGATCCAGGCCGCGTATCCCGGTGCACGAGAGGTCGACAACATCTACGTGGAGGAGCAGGACCTCTACGTCGACGGGACCCTGCCCGACGGCGAGCCTGCCACCCTCCGCTTCGTGTTCGACGAGTCGGACGAGGTCAACCTCATCATCACGGGGGCCGCCTCCCACGCCGGCTTGCCGGAGGGCTGCGCGTAGCCGCGAGGGTCCTCACCTGACACCCCGTCAGGTGGTCTGCGAAGCTGTCGGCGTCGCGCGACTCGAGGGGGCTCCATGGCTGCGCACGATCTGGTGATCCGGGGTGGACTGGTGGTCGACGGCACGGGGACACCCGGGCGGACCGCCGACGTCGCCATCAGCGACGGCGTGGTCACCCACGTCGGCTCTGTCGACGGGACAGGCGCCCGGGAGATCGATGCCGACGGCGCGCTCGTGACGCCGGGGTTCGTCGACATCCACACGCACTACGACGGCCAGGCCACGTGGGACGAGCTGCTCACCCCGTCGTGCTGGCACGGCGTCACCACCGCGGTGATGGGCAATTGCGGCGTCGGCTTCGCGCCGGTGGCCCCCGATCGGCGGGAGTGGCTCATCGGGCTCATGGAGGGGGTGGAGGACATCCCCGGCGCCGCCCTGTCGGCCGGCATCGAGTGGGCGTGGGAGAGCTTCCCGGAGTTCCTCGACGCCATCGGCAGCAAGCGCCACGTGATGGACCTCGGCACCCAGGTGCCCCACGGCGCTGTGCGCGGCTATGTCATGGGCGAGCGGGGGGCCCGCAACGAGCCCGCCACGCCCGACGACATCGAGGCCATGGCCGCCATCGTGAAGGAGGGCATCGCCGCCGGCGCCCTCGGCTTCTCCACCAGCCGCACCATCGCCCACCGGGCCATCGACGGGGAGCCCGTGCCCGGCACGTTCGCGGCCGAGGACGAGCTCTTCGGCATCGGGCGTGTGCTCGGCGAGCTCGGCACCGGCGTGTTCGAGCTGGCTCCGGCCGGCGCGCTCGGCGAGGACCTGGCCGGGCCCGAGCGCGAGATCGAGTGGATGCGCCGTCTGGCCACGGCCATCGACCGACCGATCACGTTCGCCATGGGCCAGGTGAACGCCGATCCCGACGCCTACCGGCGGCAGCTCGAGCTCTGCACCGACGCCGCGAGGGACGGGTTCCCGATCCGACCGCAGGTGGGGTCGCGGGCCCTCACGCTGCTCATCGGGTTCCAGACCTTCCACCCGCTGATGTTCACGGCCGCGTGGGGCGCGGCCGGGCTCGGGCTGCTCCCGTGGCAGGAGCAGGTGGCTCGCATCGAGGCCGATCCCGACCTCAAGGCGGCCATCGTGCGCGACGCCCGCACCCTCGCCGACGATCCGATCGTGAGCGGGTTCATGCACCCCGATCGGATCTTCGTGCTCGGGGATCCGCCGGTCTACGAACCCGGCCCCGAGCTGAGCGCAACCGCGCTGGCGGCACAGCAGGGCATCGACCCGTGGGAGCTCCTCGTGGAGCTGCTGCTCGGTGACGGTGGGCGGGAGCTGCTCAACAGCCCGGTGCTCAACTACTCCTACGGTTCGCTCGACGCCGTCGGCGAGATGTTGCGCCACCCCACCTCGGCCTTCGGGCTGGGCGACGGCGGCGCCCACGCCGGCCAGACGTGCGACGCGTCCACCACCACCTTCCTCCTCACCCACTGGGCTCGCGACCGCAAGCGCGACCGGTTCACCGTGGAAGAGGCGGTCCACAAGCTCACCCAGTCGACGGCCACCCTCTACGGCCTGAGCGACCGAGGCGTCCTTGCACCGGGGTTCGTCGGTGACGCCAACGTCATCGACTTCGACGCCCTGCAGCTGCGCCGGCCGGAGCTCGTGGGCGACCTGCCGGGCGGCGCCACCCGGCTGATCCAGCGGGCCGACGGCTACGTGGCCACGATCAAGGCCGGACGGACCACCTTCGAGCACGGCGAGGACACCGGCGCCCGCCCCGGCGCGCTCCTCCGGGGCGCCCGATGAGCCCGGCCCGGAAGGTCACGGCGGAGTTCTGGGCCGCGCTCTACGACCGCGACTGGGATCGCATCCGCTCGTTCTTCGGCCCCGACTCGATCTACTACGACGTGCCGACTGGCCCGACGAGCGCTGGCGTCGGCCCCGAGGCGATCGAAGCCCGGCTCCGGCTCGGCCTCGAGGGCCTCGTCGGCTACGAGCACCACCCCGGCGTAGTGGCGGAAGGCCCCGACGGCGTGGTGGTCACCGAGCACACCGAGGTGTGGACGTGGGCGTCGGGCGAGACGGTGGCCCTCCCCTTCGTGAGCGTGCAGCACGTCGTCGACGGTGTCATCACGCTCTGGAAGGACTACTGGGACTTCCAGACCCTGATGGGCGCCGCGCCCGCGTCATGGCACGAGCGCCTCGACAACGCCGACCTCAGCTGGGTCACCGACGTCACCGGCCGGGCCTGACCACCGCTCAGTCCCAGCCGTGGAGGGCGGACAGCGCGATCGCCGCCGCGGTGGCGACGTTCACGGAGTCGACGCCCGCGACCATGGGGATCCGCACCCGCCGGTCGGCCCGCGCCAGCGCCTCCGTGCTCAGGCCGGGCCCCTCCGCGCCGAGGAGCAGCGCCACGCGCTCGGGCGGATCGGCGACCAGGCGCCCCAGCGACTCCGCCGCCGCATCGGGCGTGAGGGCCACGGTCGCGAAGCCGAGGGCACGGAGGTCGTCGATCGCCGACGGCCAACCGCCATCCTCGACCCGGGCGAACGGAACCCGCAGCACATGGCCGAGCGACACACGGGTCGAGCGGCGGTAGAGCGGGTCGGTGGAGGTGGGGTCGAGCACCACACCGTCGACCCCGAAGGCGGCGGCGTTGCGGAACAGCGAGCCGATGTTCTCGTGGTCGTTCACCGTCTCCAGCACGAGCAGCCGTCGGGCCGGGGCGGCGAGCTCCTCGACCGACGGGAGCACCGGTCGCTCGGCGACGGCGAGGACACCCCGGTGGAAGTTGACCCCGGTGACCTGCGCCATCGCGGCGGCGGGCATGGAGTAGATCGGCACGTCGAGGTGGACGACGCCGGCCACCCGCTGCACGTGCTCCCGTGCCACGAGCAGGGAGCGAACCACGAACCGGCCGCTCTCGACCAGCGCCTCGATCGACAACCGTCCTTCGACGGTGAAGATCCCGCGTTCCCGTTCCAGGTTGGTGCGACGCGACGGCTCTCGCAGGTGGACGTAGTCGACCAGGCGAGGGTCATCGAGGTCGTCGAGCTCCACCACGGGCATCGCCGCAGCCTCGCACGCGAGGGGCACAGGGAGGAGATTGCGGCGACGCCCTGTGGGGGAACTTGGACTACGGACGCTTGCGGCTGGCTGCGCCGCTGACCTTCTTCTCCTTGGGCACGCCCTTCTTGCGGAGCTGCCCGGCGTTGTCCTCGAGGTGGGCCCGGACGAACCACTGGTACTGCTCGAGCTGCTGCGTCTGCTGCACGATCATGTCGCTCGACACCTGGTCGAGGTCGGAGAGCTCGTCGAACGCGGTGCGGTGGCTGTTCACCACGCCCACGTACACCTCGTCGAGGCGGCCCAGGTGCTCCTGGGCGGCGGCGCGGTTGAGGTCGTAGTCGTCCCAGGCCCGCCCCTTCACGACCGCGCCCGGTGTGCCCATCGGCTCGCCGCCGAGAGCGGCGATGCGCTCGGCGACCTCGTCGGCCGCGGCGCGGGCGAAGTCCACCTGCGGGTCGAGCATCTCGTGGACGGCGATGAAGTTCGGGCCCACCACGTTCCAGTGGATGTGCTTCAGGGTGAGGTGCAGGTCGGTGAGGGCCACCAGCCGTCCCTGCAGGATCGAGCACACCTTGTCGGCGGTGGCTCGATCGAGTCCGGGCAGGGTGTAGGCGGGCATGGGGACCTCCAGGATCGCGGACGAACTCCCGTCACGTTCCCGCTCGAGCCGGCTGTCAAACGCGGGTCCGACCCGTGCCATGCTCACCACATGCGTGCCGTCGTCTGCTCCGTTTTCGGCCCCATCGACCTGCTCACCATCGACGAGCGCCCCGACCCCAGCCCGGCGCCGGGCAACGTCGTGGTGGCCGTCCGCGCCGCCGGCGTGAACTTCGTGGACGGGCTCTTCGTGCAGGGCAAGTACCAGATCAAGCCCGAGCTGCCCTTCGTCCCTGGTGGCGAGGTGGCCGGTGAGGTCGTCGCCATCGGTGAGGACGTCGAGGGCGTGGCGGTGGGCGACCGGGTGCTCGCCATGCCGTGGCTCGGCGGCTTCGCGTCCCACGTGGAGCTGAACGCCCGAGGGGTGGTCCCGGTGCCGGACACGTTGTCCTACGGGCAGGCGGCCGGGATCGTGCAGAGCTACGGCACGATGCTCTACTCCTACACCCGCCGGATCACGGTGCAGCCGGGGGACAAGGTGTTGGTGCTCGGCGCCGGCGGGGGGATCGGGCTGGCCGCCGTCGACCTCGCCAAGCAGCTCGGCGCCACGGTGATCGCAGCGGCCTCGAGCGACGAGAAGCTCGCGGCGGCCACCGCCGCGGGGGCCGACGCCACCATCAACTACGAGACCGAAGACCTGAAGGCACGCGCTCGCGAGCTGTCAGGCGGCGGGGTGGACATCGTCGTCGACCCGGTCGGTGACCGCTTCGCCGATCCTGCGCTGCGGGCGCTGGGCTGGATGGGCCGGTACCTCGTGATCGGCTTCGCCGGCGGGGCGATCCCGTCGCTGCCGATCAACCAGGCCCTCCTCAACAACCGGTCGATCGTCGGCGTCGACTGGGGTGCGTGGACCATGCGGGACCCCGCCGGCAACCAGACGATGATGGCGGAGCTGCTGGCCATGGCCGGCTCCGGCGCCATCTCCCCGGTGGCCCCCACCGAGTACCCGCTCGA
>JALYWQ010000013.1 GCA_030852625.1 Actinomycetota bacterium | reverse complement strand
GCCTAGATCGGCGCGGGGACGCCGAACCGCTCGCGCACCTCCGGGGCCGGGCGCCCGAGCTCCTTGAGCAGCGTCGCCACGACCTCTTCGGCCTCGCGGATCGCGTAGTTGGTGCCGCGGTCGTCGGGGTACACCTGGGTGGTGTTGGCGAGGTAGAGGCCGGGGACGCCGGTGCCGTACGGGGGCATCCGGTCGCGGTAGTTCGGGAGCACGACGGGCTGGCCGGCCGGCTCGCTGTGCAGCCAGCTCTGCTTGATCCAACTCCGGTCGAAGCCCGGGCTCACCTTCTTCAACCCCGGCTCGTAGATGTCGAGCAGCTCGTCCATCGACTTGCCGAGCAGCTCATGACCATCGGGCAGGTAGTTGGCGACGTAGGTGAAGTGCCGGCCCTGGTACCGCTCGATCGGCACGAGGTTGGTCTGCTCGATGATGCCGATGAACTGCAGGTCGGTGTCGGCGATGTTGGTCCAGTAGTAGGGGTGGAACTGCCGGTCGGTCTCGATCAGCAGGCAGAGGGCCCAGAAGTACTCGATGGAGCGGGTCTTGCCGAGGTAGCGGTCGCCCACCTCGTCGGCCAGCGAGGGCGCCAGGAGCTGCTCGAAGATGTCGGAGGGCAGGGCGGCGATGACGGCGTCGTAGCGCTCCGGCTCGCCGGCCGCCGCGAAGTCGCGCGGGTCGAGGCCCTTGCGGAACGAGTCGGGGACCGCGGGGGTGACGAGGAAGGTGCCGTCGTTGTCCCGTTCGATTCGGGCCGCGGGACGGTCGATCATCACCCGCCCGCCGCCGAGCTCCTCGGTGAGCTGCGCCAGGCGCTTGAAGATCGACTCGAAGCTGTCCTTCGGGTACACGAGGAGCTCGCCCTTGGCCTCCTCGCCTGTGACCTGGCGGCGGTTGCGCAGCTTGGCCCACAGCCACGACATCGAGATGTCGTCGGCCTGGTCCCGGAACTTGCCGTAGAGCAGGGGGCCCCACACGTGCTCCCAGGCCTGCCTGCCCATCACCTTCTCGACCCACGTCTTGATGGTGATGCCCTCGTACTTGGTGACGTCGTTGGCGAACTTCTGCAGGTAGAGGGCGCCGACGCCCATCCGCAGCCGCGACACGAGCGACATGGGCTTGAACCGCAGGAGGTCGAGGGGGGTGGTGAACGGGTGGAGGGCTCCGTTGCGGAACACGGCCAGCGACGACGGCCACGTCTCGAGGGTGCAGCCGATCTCGGCGCACAGCTCGTGGACCTCGACGTCGCTCGTGAAGAGGTGGTGGTAGTAGCGCTCGAGGTCGAGACCCCCGCCCACGTCGAGGGTGGCCGCTTGGCCGCCGAGGCCGGGCCACCGCTCGTACACGTCGGCCTGGTGTCCGAGCTTGGCCAGGCGGTGGGCCGCCACGAGGCCCGCCATCCCGGCCCCCAGTACGGCAACTCGCAGGCGAGGCTGGTCCGGTGAGGTCGTCACCGGCGGGACGGTAGCAGCAGCGGTTTCGGCGCCAGAAGCCCGCCTGGCCCCATTCGGGCCCCCGGAGATTAAGCTCGATCCGCCATGGCCCCGCAGCAGCAGTCCATCCCGCCGGAGGTCTACGACCGGGACTACTTCCTCTCGGAGATCTGTGAGGGCTTCGAGGAGGCCAAGCGCGGCGAGGTCTCGTTCAACAAGGCCAAGCAGGTCCGGATGCTCGAGCCCGGGCCCGGCGTGAAGATCCTCGATGCCGGTTGCGGCCGGGGGGAGACGCTCCTCGCGTGCGCCCGAGCCGGGGCCGAGGTGGCGGGGATCGACTACTCAGCCGCCGCGGTGGAGCTCACCCGGGAGATGCTCGAGGACTTCCCCGACGTCGACCTCCGGGTGGGGAGCGTCACCGACCTGCCGTGGGACGACGACACCTTCGACCGGGTGCAGTTCTCCGACGTCATCGAGCACCTCGATGCGCCCCAGACGGTGCCGGCGCTGGCCGAGTTCCGCCGGGTCCTGAAGCCGGGTGGCTACCTCGTGGTCCACACTGCGCCCAACCTGTGGTTCATGAAGTACGGCTGGCCCACCGCCCGCCCGTTCGTGAAGCTCGTGGGCCACAAGGAGATCGCCGCCAAGGTCGACGAGTGGTTCACCATCGCCGAGGAGTACCACGTCAACGAGCAGAGCACCTTCTCGCTGCGGAAGGCCCTGCGAGAGGCCGGCTTCGAGAACCCCAAGGCCTGGATCGATCCCGACGTGCTCCGCGGCGGCCAGTTCCACCTGCTCGACGGCTTCGAGGGACCGGTCATCAAGCTGGCCCAGCGGGTCGCGGCGCTGAAGCCGGTGCGCCAGTTCCTGGGCAACGACGTCATCGGCGTCGGAACCAAGTCCTAGATGGGTGCAGCTCGGGATCTGCGGCGCCTCGCCGCCGGGGTGAAGTGGCGCGTGGGCTACCTCGTCGGCACCCCGGTGCCCGCTGAGTACGACGACGACTTCGCCGCCACCTTCCGTCGGGTGCGCCGCCACACCCTCACCAGCCCGGCCCGGGTGGCCTCCCTCTGCGACAGCGTCGACTACCTCGTCCGCAACGAGATCGACGGTGACATCGCGGAGTGCGGCGTGTGGAAGGGCGGCAGCATGATGGCCGCCGCCCTCACCCTGCTGCGGCTCGGCGACACCTCCCGGCACCTCTACCTCTTCGACACCTACGCGGGCATGACCGAGCCCACCGAGGAGGACGCCCCGTCGGCCTACGACGGCTTCACCTCCCCGCTGAAGCGGTGGAAGCGCATCACCGGCAAGGGGCGCGAGTGGGCGGGCGTGTCGTTGCCCGAGGTGCAGGCGGCCATCGAGAGCACCGGGTACCCGAAGGACAGAATCCACTGCATCGCCGGCAAGGTCGAGGACACCATCCCGTCGCAGTCGCCGGCCGGGCCCATCGCCCTCCTCCGACTCGACACCGACTGGTACGAGTCGACCAAGCACGAGCTCGAGCACCTCTACCCGCAGCTGGTGGACGGCGGGGTGCTGATCATCGACGACTACGGCCACTACGAGGGGGCCCGCAAGGCGGTCGACGAGTACTTCGCCGCCATCGGCGAGACCCCCCTCCTCAACCGCATCGACTACACGGGCCGGGTGGCCGTGAAGGCCTCCCGGACCGAACGATCGTCGTGAGCGCCACCCGCGAGCTGGGCCTCCTGAGCGTCACCGCGCCCGTCCTCAACGAGGAGGACGTGATCGGCGTCTTCCACGAGCGGGTCGCCAGCGCCCTCGACGGGATCGACTTCGAGCTCGTGCTCGTCGACGACGGCTCCACCGACACCACCCCCCAGCTCCTCGCCGAGCTGGCTGAGCGCGACCCCCGGGTCCGGGTGGTCGTGCTCTCCCGCAACTTCGGCTACCAGGCTGCGGTGGCCGCCGGCATCGACCACTGCCGCGGCGACGCCGTGGTCACCATCGACGCCGACCTGCAGGATCCGCCCGAGGTGATCCCGGCGCTCATCGAGGAGTGGCGGGCCGGCGCCGACGTCGTCTACGCCGCCCGGCAGGACCGCAAGGGCGAGAGCCGCCTGAAGCTGCTGACGGCTCGCTGGTTCTCGGCGCTGTTCACCCGCCTGGCCGAGCTCGACATCCCCACGAGCGTGGGCGACTTCCGGCTGCTCGATCGCAAGGCCGTCAGCGCGCTGCGGCGCATGCCCGAGCGCAACCGCTTCATGCGGGGGATGACCGTGTGGGTGGGGTTCCGCCAGAGCTCGGTGCCCTACAACCGCGAGCCCCGCTTCAAGGGCGACACCCGCTACCGCTGGCGCACCCTCATGCGCATCTCGCTCGACGCCATCTCGTCGTTCTCCCACGTGCCGCTGCAGCTGGCGACCCTCATGGGCTTCCTCGTGTCGTTCGTGGCCTTCGCCGGGCTGCCCTACGTCGTGATCAGCCGGCTCCTCGACGTCTTCGTCGTCGAGGGCCTGAGCACCCTGCTCTTCGCCGTGCTGTTCCTCGGCGGCATCCAACTCATCACCCTCGGGATCATCGGCGAGTACATCAGCCGGATCTACGACGAGGTCAAGCAGCGGCCCCTCTACCTCGTGGGGGAGCGCCACAACCTCGAGCCCCCCACCGACCCCGCCACGGGAGCAGACACATGAGCCGCCTGGTCGAAGCATGCGCGGCGTGCGGGTCACGCTCGCTGGTGCCCTACCGCAAGGTGAAGGGCGAGACCGGCGCCGACGGCCTGGCGCCCACCAACAAGCAGTTCGGCACCGCGCTCGGCGACATCGTGCGCTGCACCGAGTGCACCCACCAGCAGCTCGACCGCTTCCCCGACGAGGACGAGCTCGCGGCGGCCTACGAGGAGGCCGCTTCGGACGACTACGTCGAGGAGGAGGCCGGCCAGCGAGCCAGCTTCGCGGCGGTGCTCGAGCGGGTGGAACGGCACGTCTCGAAGGGTCGCATCCTCGACATCGGGTGCTGGGTCGGCTTCCTGCTCGCCGAGGCCCGAGACCGCGGGTGGTCCGAAGGCGTCGGCGTGGAGCCGTCGAGCTTCGCGTCGGCCTACGCCCGGGAGCGGCTCGGCCTCGACGTGCGCCAGGAGGACCTGCTCGACGCCGACCTGCCGCTGGCCCACTTCGATGCCGTGTGCATGGGCGATGTGCTCGAGCACCTCACCGACACCGACAAGGCCCTCACCCGGATGCGCGAGCTCCTCGCGCCGGGCGGCGTCCTCGTGCTGGCCGTGCCCGACGCGGGCAGCCGGATCGCCAAGATCCTGGGGAAGCGGTGGTGGTCGGTGATCCCCACCCACATCCACTACTTCACCCGCCAGAGCCTCACCACGATGCTCGAGCGGGCCGGGTTCGAGGTGCTCGATGCGGCCACCGACCCGAAGTCGTTCACCATCGAGTACTACCTCGACAAGGGCAGCGGCTACCTGCCCGGCGTGTCGAAGGCCCTCGTCCGAGCAGCGCGCAAGCTGAAGGTGGCCGACCGCATGTGGACGCCCGACTTCCGCGACCGGCTCCTCGTCATCGCCCGGCCCACCTGATCGGCCATGGCTGACGCGGCAACCGGCACGCCGCAGGTCACCGTGGTCATCCCGGTGAAGGATCGCCGGGAGCTGCTCGTCGAGGCCCTCGACGGATTGGCCGCGCAGACCTTCACCGACTTCGAAGTCGTGGTGGTCGACGACGGCTCCAGCGACGGATCGGGTGAGGTGGCCGCTCGCCGGACCATCGCCGGGCGACCGGTGCGGGTGATCCCCACAGGTGGCGTCGGCGCGGTGGGGGCTCGGACCGCGGGCGTCGCCGCCGCGGCCGGCCCGGTGTTGGCGTTCACGGACAGCGACTGCGTGCCGAGCCCCGAGTGGTTGAGCTCGGCCATGGCCGCCATCGACGCTGGCGCGGATGCGGTGAACGGCCGCACCGCGCCGGCGCGACCGATGGCGCCGCTGGAGCGGAGCATGGGCTCGGGCACCGAGGGCCTCTACCCCACCTGCAACATGCTCTACCGCAGGAACGCCTTCGATGCCGCGGGCGGGTTCGACAGCGAGGCCGGCCGTCGGTGGGGGTTCCGGCTCGACCAGCGCAGCCAGGGCGACGGGTTCGGGGAGGACACCCTCCTGGCGTGGCGGCTGATCCGGTCGGGAGGTCGGATCGACTACGTGCCCGAGGCCGAGGTGGCCCACGCCGTGCTGCCGCCCGATCCCGCCGAGCTCGTCAGCCGCACCCTGCGAGCCGCCGCGTTCCCCGCCCTGGTGCGGGAGGTGCCCGAGCTCCGCGGCACCCTCCTCCGATGGGGCTTCCAGCTCGGCGCCCGCAGCCGGCTGCCGCTCTACGCGTCGGTGGTCGCGGCCCTGGCCCGCCAACCCCGCCTGGCCCTCGCCTGCGCGGTGGCGTGGGTGGCGGTCCGGTTGTTCGACCTACGGGCCTTCCCGGTGAGCTGGTCCCGCCGGCTCGCCGCGCTCCCGGTCGAGCTCGGTGTCGACGTGCTGACCGCCGGTGCGCTGGTGGCGGGCAGCGTGAAGGCGCGACGGGTCACGCTTTGACGCTCCCGGGTGACCGGTAGGGTCGGGCGTCGTGCAAGCCGATGTCGCGAGCCGACTGACCCTCGTGGAGGCGCTCCTCGCCGACCCTCCTGCGGTCCACCCGATGAGCCACGCCGCCGACGCTCCCATCGGCGTGTGGTCCACCGAGCCCGGCTGCTACCGGTTCATCGCCGAGCACTGCCCGCCCGGTAGTCGCACGTTGGAGACGGGATCGGGGCTGAGCACTGTGCTCTTCTCTGCCCTCGGCGCCGATCACATCTGCTGCACGCCGGCCCAGGACGAAGCCGACCGGGTCGTCGCCCACTGCACGTCACGCGGCTTTCCGACGGAGCACCTCCGGTTCGAGGTCGGCTCCTCCCACGAGACGCTGCCGGTCATCGAACGCCGCGGCGAGGTGCGCGACCTGGTGCTGATCGACGGGTGCCACGGGTTCCCGTTGCCGGTCGTCGACTGGTTCTACGGCGCCTCCACCCTGAGGGCCGGGGGCATCCTCGTGATCGACGACGTGAACCTGCCCGCGGTGCGGGTGGCCCGCGGGTTCCTCGACCAGGACCCGCGCTGGCAACCGATGGGCGGCACCGAGAAGTGGCGGGCGTGGCGCCGCCTCCACGACGGGCCGCTGGCCGAGGACTGGACGGCGCAGCCGTGGTTCCGGACCAAGCGGGACCGCGTCCGCCAGCTGCGCCAGGGCGCCCAGGTGCGCGTCGAGCGGCTGCTCGGCCGGCGGCGGTGAGGGCTTCGGATCAGGAGCGCGGGCCCGGCCACGGGCGCAGCCGCACGCCGTAGACCAAACCACCGGCAAAGGAGCGGACAGCCCGCCACGCGAAGCGTCGGTCGTCGCCGGGCCGATCCGCCACCAGCTGCCGGGCGTAGCCCAGCCGGTGCTTGAGCAACGGCCAACCTCGCCGAGGACTGCGACGCACCGCCGCGCCGAGGAAGGCACCCGCGCCCCGCTCGTAGACCAGGGCGTTGGCGTCGGACTCCTCCTCGTCCCGCCACTCGAGGTGCTCCACCGGCGGGGTGTCGGCGATGGCCACCCGCCACCCCCGCTCCCGGATGCGCAGGAGCACGTCGTGGTCCTCGCCAGCCCGCCCCGGCGCTCCAGGGCCGAGGCGCTCGTCGAACCCGCCGGCGGCGAAGAGCGCCTCACGCCGCACGGCGAACGACGCCCCGTGTGCGTAGGTCCAGGTCACGAACGGGGCCTCGCCCGGTGGCGGTCCGGCGGCGGCGTCGCCGGGCAGGTGGGTGAGGCCGCGCACCGGCCCGAACGCGATCCCGACCTGCGGATCGTCGAAGGATGCCGCCAGGCCGTCGACCCAACCGGGCTCGACCCGGCAGTCGTCGTCGGTGAAGGCCACGATGGGCGCCGTGGTGGCGGCCACGCCGAGGTTGAGCTGGCGGCACTTGCCGGTGGCGGCCACGGTGACGACCTCCGCCGGGCGACCCAGCCCGCCCACCGCGTCACGGGCCCGGCTGTCACCGGCCTCGCTGACCACCAGCTCGTCGTCGGGGGACAGCGCGGCGGCGATCGACGCCAGACAGGCCGGCAGCAGCGCGGGCCGGTCGTAGGTGGCGACGACCACCGCGACTGGGAGGCGAGCCTCCGGGGGCCTGCTCACGGCACCAGTCCCAGCAGCTCGTCGGCCAGTTGGTCGGCGATGGCACCCCATCGGAACCGCTCCTCGACGAGTGCCCGACCGGCCGCCGCCAGGGCGCTGGCGTGCTCGTCGTCCCGCAACAAGCGGATGAGCGCAGCAGCCATCGCGGGCGCGTCGTCGGCCACTTCGGCGTGCCGGCCGGCCTCCACGTCGAGCCCCTCGAGCCCGATGGTGGTGCCCACCACCGGCCGGCCCGCCGCCATCGACTCGAGGGCCTTCAACCGTGTCCCGGTGCCGATGCGCAACGGCACCACGGTGACCCGAGCCGCGGCCAGCCACGGCGCCATGTCGGGCACGTCGGCGTGGAGCGCGACCCCCTCGCGCGACGCGAGGGCACGCACCTCGTCACGAGGCTCACGGCCGACGAGGGTGAGGGTGGCCGCCGGGACCTGGGCTCGCACCAACGGCAGCACCTCGTCGCAGAACCACACCGCGCCGTCCACGTTGGGCCCGTACTGGAGCGATCCCGTCATCACGATGGAGGGTTCGGGGGGGATGGGCGACGGCCGGTAGTGCTCGACGTCGACCCCGTTGGGGGCCACGAGCACACGCCCGGACGCGCGCTCGGCGCCAAGCAGCGCGGCGTCCTCGGGCGACACCACCACGACGCCATCGAACTGCTCGAGCAACCGCGCCTCGAACCGGGCCGCGTGGGCGGCGTCTCGATCCAGCAGCCAACGCTGTCGCCGGCCGGGGGTCACGTCTCGCTCCTGGCGACCTCGCGCCGAGGTCACGTGGTGGAGCTGGGCCACCCACGGGGCGGCGGGCCGGGCGGGCCGGAGTGCCGCCATGCCGAGGTGGCTGGCAACGACGAGGTCGAAACGGTCCTCGAGGCGGCCCACGATTGGCGCCATGACCCGACGGGGCCGAGTGGTGAGCACCACCTCGCGCGGTCCCCGGGCGGCGATCCAGAGGTCGAACAGTCGACGAGCGGTGGTCGACCGGGGAGCCGGGAGGCGGACCCCGGGCAGGTCGATCACCTCCGCACAGGCGTCCCGCACCCCCTCGTCACCGAGCGTCCCCATGACGAGCAGCGTGACGTCAGCACGGCGGGCCAGACCCAGGAGCAGGTGGGCCTGGCGGATGTTGCCGCCCCCGAGGCTGCGGTCCGGCGGCTCCTCGGTGATCCACAGGACAGCAGGCCGGGGCCGCTGATCATCCACCCGGCGAGCGGCCATACTCGTGGGCGATGCCGACGATCACCGAGGGTCGCCGATCGACCCGGCGGGGGGACCCGAGGTCGCCGCGATGGCCATGGGTGGTCCCTCCGTTCCTGAGTCTGCTCGTGATGGGCGCGGCACCGATCGGGTTGCTCGACTACCTGGTGGGCCTGGCGCTCGCCTTCGTCGTGATCGTGGCCACCATACGGCGACCGGCCACCGCCCTCATCGTGCTGACGGTGTACCTCCCGGTGCAAACGTACTTCGTCGCCTTCCTGCACCGGCTCGGGTTCCCCCTCGCCGCGGTGCGGGGTGCCGGGTGGCTGAAGGAAGGGATCCTCGTCGGGATCGCCGTCGCTGCGATCCACCACTTCCGTCAGTCCAACCGCAAGTTCGACGGTCTCGACCGGCTGGCCCTCGTGTGGCTGGCCGGCGTCACGATCTACCTGTTCATCCCGAGCATCGTCTCCGCGCCCGACGCCCCGCTCGGACTCAACCCGAGGATCCAGGGGTTCCGGACCAACGCCTTCTACGTGATCCTCTTCCTGGCCGCCCGTCACGCCCCCCTCCCCGCGGACATGCGCCGTCGGTTCGCGAAGGCGTTCGGGGGGGTGATGGCCTTCGTCGCCGCCCTCGGCGTCTACCAGTTCATCGACCCACAGGGCTGGATCCGGTTCACCACCCAGATCGTGCAGGTGCCGCGCTACAAGGCTGAGGTCCAGTTCCTCACCCCTGCCCAGCTGGTGCAGGACTTCGGGTGGCTGTCGCTGCAGCCCGTACGGGTCGGGTCGGTGCTCATCTCCCCCACCGAGTTCGTCGACCTGCTCCTCATCGCCCTGGCCATCGCCGTCGAACGCCTGACCCGCGGCGCCAACCGGCTCGTGCTCGTCGTCGGCACCGCCACGATCGCCTTCGCGATGGTCGCGTCGCGCACCCGGATCAACCTCGTGGCCGCGGTCCTCGTGCTGGTGCTCCTCCTCCGGCCTTCGCCGGGACGGGTGGCGGCGGCGCGGGTGCGGCTAGCCCTCCTGTTCTTCCTCGGCATCCTGCTGGTCGCCCCGTTCCAGATCGGCACCCGCATCACCGGCGGCGAGGGCGGCGCCGAGTCGTCGACCGCCCACGTCGGCGAGTTCACCACCGGGTTGCGCCACCTCCTCGAGGAGCCGCGCGGGTTCGGGCTGGGCACCGCGCCGTCGGTCGGGGCGCGGTTCGGGTTCGAGCAGACCTTCATCAGCGACAACGTGTACCTGCAGGTGGGCAACGAGCTCGGCATCGTGATGATGGGGCTGTGGATCGCGCTGATGTTCACCGTCCTGCGCTACCTCCACGCCGCCCACCGAGCCCCGCCGTTCGATCCCCTCGCGGCTGCGCTGTGGGCGGCCGGCCTCGGCCTGGCCGTGGTGGGGATGTTGCACCAGGTGTGGCTGAGCATCCCGGTGGCCTGGCTGTTCTTCCTCGGCTGCGGCATCGCGCTCCACGCTGGCGATCACGAGCACGACCCCGCCGAACCACACGCCCGCGCCGTCCTGCGATGACCACGAGCGTGCTCATCGACGCCCGCGAGCTCAGCGGGGAGTCTTCGGCGAGCGGCGTCGGAACCGTGATCCGAGGGTTGCTCGAGGGTCTGGCCCGGCGGGACGACATCGACGTGCGAGCCATCGCCACGCCCGACCTACGCCTTCCCGAGGGGATTGCGCCGGTGCCCGTGCGACGCTTCGCGACCTCCGGCGGGCGGCGCGCCGTCGTCGAGCACGAGGTGCTCCTCCCCTTCGACCTCCGGCGGGATGACGCCGACGTGTTCCACAACCCGCTGTTCCACCCTCCCTGGCGAGTGGACCGCCCCTGGGTGCAGACGCTGTACGACGTGATCCCGCTCGTGTTCGACGACCCCAACCTCGACGTGCTGCGGAAGCGCTGGCGTCGGTTCGCCCCGCGCTATCGGAAGGCCGACGTCGTCGCGGCCATCTCCCGCCACGCCGCCGACGAGGGGCGCCGGCTGCTCGACCTCGATCCCAAGCGCCTCGAGGTGATCCCGCTCGCCGTCGACTCGCGCTACCGGCCCGGACCCGGTCTGGCCGACGACGACGGCCCGCCGTACCTCTTGCTCGTGAGCGAGTACTCCCGTCGCAAGGGCTTCGCCGACGCCTTCCGCGTCGTCGCCGCGCTCGCCGACGCCGGCTACCCGCACCACCTCCGGGTGGCCGGACGGGTGCCGCCCCAAGTCGCAGGCGAGCTCGACGCGCTCGTCATGGCGGCCGACCGCCCCGATCGCATCCAGGTGCTCGGCTTCGTCCCTGACCTCGTGGGCCTGTACCAGGGCGCGGCGGCTGTTCTCGTGCCCAGCCGGTACGAGGGGTTCGGCCTCCCGGCCCTCGAGGGGATGGCGTCCGGCGTGCCGGTGGTGGCCTACGACAACAGCAGCCTCCCCGAGGTCGTGGGCGAGGGGGGGCTGCTCGTAGCCGATGGCGACACCGACGCCCTGCTCGCCGCCACCCGGCGGGTCCTCGACGAGGCGTCCTTGGCCGAGGAGCTCAGGGAGCGGGGCCCGGCCCGGGCCGCCACCTTCACCTGGGACGCCGTCGCCGACGCCTACACCGGGCTCTACGAGCGCGTGGCGCGATGACCGCCCTCGCCGTCGCCATCGACGCCCGCCGCACGCAGGACCGCCCCATCGGTGGGGTCGGCCGAGCGCTCCTCGGGCTGCTGCCCGAGCTGGCCCGGCGCTGCGATCTCACGGTGCTCACCGACGCTCGACGGGAGTCGGCGGCCTTCGAGGTAGCCGTCGACGTCGTCCCGCTGGCAGCCCCGATCGGGCTGCCCGAGGTGGCCTGGATGCACGGGCCGGCCCGCCGTTGGCGACGCCGCCACCCCCACGTGTTCCACGGCACCTTCAACGCCCTCCCCACGGGAGGGGGCGGTGGCCCGTCGGTCGTCACGATCCACGACCTGAGCTTCGAGGTCCACCCGGAGGACTTCGGCGCCGCCAAACGACGGGTCTTCCAGGTGCAGGCCCGCGCCGCGGCCCGTTCGGCCGACCACATCGTCACGGTCAGCCGGTTCTCGGCCGACGAGTTGATCGAGCACTACCGCGTGGCCCCCGAACGGATCACGGTGATCACCCACGCCGTCGACCCCGGGTTCGGCCCGGAGCGAGCGGACGCCAGCCACGGCGGTCGGCCCTACGTCGTCGCGCTCGGCGGAGCCCGGCGCCGTGGTCTCGAGGTCGCGGTGCAGGCCTGGCGGCTCGTGCGCGAAGGGGGCGTCGACGTCGAGCTGTGCACCGTCGGCGGGCCCGACCTGCCACCCGAGGCCGGGCTCCGCCAGCTCCACCACCTCGACGACGCCGCCTGGGCGTCGCTGCTCGCCGGCGCAGAGGCCTTCGTGTACCCCACCCGTTACGAGGGCTTCGGCCTGCCCGCCCTCGAGGCCGCTGCCAGCGGCACCCCGGTGGTCTGCGCGCGCGTGGCGTCGCTCCCCGAGGTGCTCGGCGAGGCGGCTGCGTGGTGCGAGCAGCCGACCAGCGCGCAGATCGCTGAACAGCTCCGAGCCGTGCTCACCGACGGCGCCCTGGCCGAACACCTCGCCGCGGCCGGGCTCGAGCAGGCCCGGCGGGCGCCGACGTGGGCCGACCTCGCCGACGCCCACCTGACCGTGTACCGCCGAGTGGTGGACGCGTGATGGGGGACCCCCAGATCACCGTCGTGGTCGTCAACTGGAACGGTGGGGAGGTGCTGCTCGGCACCCTCCGCTCGCTCGAGCAGCACCCGCCGTCGGTCCCCCACGAGGTGGTGGTGGTCGACAACGCGTCGACCGACGGGTCGCCCGACCGGGTGGAGGCGGAACATCCCGGTGTCCGGCTGGTGCGCAACCCGCACAACCGCGGCTTGGCCGCGGCCAACAACCAGGGCATGGCGACGAGCGAAGCTCCGTTCGTGCTGATCTGCAACCCCGACATCGTCGTGCAGCCCGGCGCGATCGACCGCCTGCTCGACGTGATGGAGCGTCGTCCGCGCGCCGCCTTCGTCGTCGCCAAGCTGCTGCGCCCCGACGGCTCCCTGCAGACCACGGTGGGCGACCTCCCCACGGTGCGGGAGGCCCTCCTGGGCCGGCAGGTGCAGCTCCGGCGCCGGGCCGCCGACGCCGGGTTCTGGTGGGACGGGTGGGCCCACGACGAGGAGCGACGGGTGGGCCACGGCATGGAGGCCTGCTTCCTCGTGCGGGGGGCCAGCCTCGACGACATCGGCCCGCAGGACGAGCGGTTCCCCCTCGACTGGGAGGGCATCGACTGGAGCGCCACCGCCGCCGAGCGGGGGTGGGAGGTGTGGTTCAGCCCGGAGGCCGCCGTGGTGCACCTCGGCGGGGTGAGCCTCCGGCAGGCCCAGGCGGCCTGGGTCGTGCGGTCCCACCGGGGGATGTACCGCTACTTCGCCAAGCGGCGGGGCGCGGCGTGGCGGCCGCTGCTCGCCGGCGCGTTCGCGGCCCGGGCGGCGCTCAAGCTGGCCGGCATCAAGCTCCGCCTGACCCACTACGAAGCCAGCCACCCCGGATCGGTCAGCCCGGGATGACCGAGACCGGGCCGCGGGTGCTGCACGTCCTCGAGGCCCTCGAGGGCGGGACGGCGCGCCACGTGATCGACATCGTGCGCCACGCTCGCGGGTCGGTCCACGAGGTCGCCGTCCCCGAGGAACGGCGAGGTGGTCTCACCGATCGGACCGCGATCGCGCAGTTCGAGGCCGCCGGTGCCGTCGTTCACCTGGTGCCGCTGCGGCGCACGCCGTGGACGCCCGGAAACCTCGTGTCGTTGGCGCGCGTTCGCCGCCTGGTGTCACGCCGCGACCCCGATGTGATCCACACCCACTCCTCGATCGGCGGGCTGGTCGGACGGGTGGCGGTGGTCGGGCGCCACGTGCCGAGGGTGTACACCCCGAACGGCATCACCCACGTGCGCATCGGACGGACCATGGAGCGGGTGCTCGGCCGCCTCACCGATCGCTTCGTGGCGGTGTCGACGAGCGAAGCCGAGCTGGCCACCTCGCTCGGGTTGATCGATGCGTCGAAGCTCGTCGTCATCCCCAACGGCGTCGAGCCCACCGGGCCCGAGCCGATCGACCTCCGAGGCCAGTTCGGGCTCGGGCCTGACACCCCGCTCGTCGGCACCGTGGCCCGCCTCGTGCCGCAGAAGGCGCCCCTCGACCTCGTGGCCGCGTGGGCCATCGTGGCCGCCGCCCGCCCCGACGTGCGCTTCGTGTGGATCGGCGGCGGCGAGCTGGCCGCCGAGTTCGACGCCGCGGTGGCTGCCGCCGCGTTGACCGAGCGGCTCGTGCGGATCGACGAGCTGCCCGGTGCGGCAGGCGCCCTCGGGGATCTCGACCTCTTCACGCTCGCGTCGATCTTCGAAGGCGGTCCGTACGCGCCGCTCGAAGCGATGCGCGCGAACACGGCCGTGGTGCTCACCGATGTGGTCGGCTCGCGCGACGCCGTCGTCGACGGCGAGTCGGGGGTGCTGGTGCCCGCCGGTCGACCCGACGCCCTGGCCGCGGCCGTCATCGCCCTCCTCGATGACCCCGAGCGACGGCACGCCATCGCGGCCAGCGGCGCGCAGCGGGTGGCCGACGAGTTCACCGTCACCCGGATGGGGCAGCGGCTCGACGACCTCTACCTCGAGCTCACGACGCGCCGGCACGGCGGAGCCAGGGGGCCGGCCCGGGATCGCAGAGGGCGCTGAGCTCGAGGGCGTCCTTGTAGGTGTCCATCGACTTCCAGAACCCGAGGTGCTCGAAGGCGTGGAGCTCGCCGCGCTCGGCCAGCGCCGGGAGGACGTCCCGTTCGAGGTCCTCCCCCGGCTCCGGCCACGAGTCGAACACCGCCGCCGACACCACGAAGAAGCCGGCGTTGATCAGGTGGTCGGCCAGCCGGGGCTTCTCCTGGAAGGCCCGCACCCGGCGACCGCCGTCGAGCTCGAGGGTGCCGTACTGCGACGGGAGCGGGATGGCGGTGAGGGTGAACACCCCGCCGTGGGCCCGGTGGAACTCGGCCAGCGCAGCCAGGTCGACGTCGCCCAGGCCGTCGGCGTAGGTGAGGAAGAAGTCGCCGTCGACCCGATCGGCGATCTGCCGGACCCGGCCGCCGGTGTTGGTGTCCTCACCAGTGTCGATGACCTCGATCGACCAGCGAGACCGGTGCGGCGCGGCGAACTCCTCGATCAGGTCGTGCTTGTAGCCGGCGGCGAGCACGAAGTCGGTGTAGCCCTGGGCGGCGTAGATCTCCATCAGGTGGAGGAGCACCGGCTGGCCGGCCACCTCGAGCAGGGGCTTGGGGAGCTCGACGGTGTGGGGGTAGGCGCGGGTGCCCTTTCCGCCGCAGAGGATGACCGTTCGCATGGCGGCGGGAGCGTACCGCTCGGATCGTGCCCGCCGGGACCCGGCCGGTAGGGTTTCGGCCTGCGCCGGGGCCGATCGATCCGGCGTTGGTGCCGTTCCCATGTCCAAGCGCGCGACCGACATCATCCTCGCCAGCGTCCTGATCGTGGTGACCCTGCCGCTCCTCCTCGGGGCCTGCATCGTCAGCGCGGTCTCCCTCCGCGCCTGGCCGTTCTTCGCCCAGCAGCGGGTGGGCCTCAACGGGAAGCCGTTCCTGTTCTTCAAGGTGCGCACACTGCCGACGTCCACGCCGCGCTACGTCCTCAAGGACGAGCTGCAGATGAGCGCCGTGCCCCGGGCGTGCAAGGCCCTTCGTCGCCTGAAGCTCGACGAGCTGCCCCAGCTGCTCCTCGTCGTCACCGGGAAGATGAGCCTCGTGGGGCCCCGGCCCGAGATGGTGGAGTTCCAGGACCGGCTCGAGCCCAGCTTCGCTCGAGCCCGCACGTCGATCCGGCCCGGCTGCACCGGCCTCTGGCAGGTCGGCGCCGCCTGCCAGCAGCTCATCGGCGAGTCACCCGAGTACGACCTGTACTACATCGACCACCACGAGCTGGCCCTCGACATCTGGGTGCTCATCCGCACCGCTCGCATGATGCTCGGCCACGGTGAGCTCGTGGAGCTCCAGGACATGCCCGGCCAGCCCGGCGTCCCGCCGCTCCCCAGCAGCCGGCTCGACCGCCGCGACCGCCGCGCCCCCCTCCTCGCCCAGCTCCAGCAGCAGGAAGCCGAACGCCAACGCCGCGAGTCGAGCCGCCCCCGCCGCCAACGCCCCCTGGTAGCCAGCCCCGAATAACCACCTCAGTGGGTGGCGCCGGCTCCCATGGCGTTGGGGAGGTGACCTCGCCAGGCCGTCTGCGCCTCGGACAGACTGACGTCGACGACGCCGTCGACGACCAGGCGATCGCCGCCGGATCGGCCGATGACGACAGCTGGCACGCCGGCCGCCGTGGCGGCCGCGAGGACGGGCTCGGGGTCCTCGACGCACAGGACCGCTCGGCTGGCCGACTCGGCGAACAGCCAGGTGTGGTCGGCGGCGATGCCGTCGACGGTGAAGCCGATGCCGCTCTGCACGGCCATCTCGGCCAGCGCCACCCCGAGGCCGTCGGCGGCGTCGTGGACGCCGGCCACTGAACCGTCAGCGACGAGGCCTCGGACGAGCTCGCACACCGCGAGGTGCTGCGCCAGGTCGAGCTCCGGCGCCGGGCCGGTGTGGTGGCCGCGCTCCCACGCCCACCGTGAGCCGGCGAGCGAGCGGGCCTCCGGGCCCACCACGACGAGCGTTCCACCGTCGGCCAGTCGGACCCCGGCGGGGCGCCGGTCGAGACGGTCGATCACGCCGAGCACGCCGACCACCGGGGAGGGGTGGATGTTGGTGCCGAGGCTCTCGTTGTAGAGGCTGACGTTGCCCCCGACGACCGGCATCGAGAAGGCCCGGCAGGCTTCACCCATGCCGTCGATGGCCTCCGACAGCTGCCACATGATCTCGGGGTGCTCGGGGTTGCCGAAGTTGAGGCAGTTGACGAGGCCGAGGGGCCGGGCCCCCACGCAGGCCAGGTTGAGCACCGCCTCCGCCACCACCAGCGCCGTCCCCTGGCGGGGGTCGAGCGCGCACCAGCGGTGGTTGCCATCGGTGGTGATGGCCAGCGCGCGTCCGGTGTCGACGCCGGTGACCGGGTGCTTCAACCGGAGGACGGCGGCGTCGCCACCCGGCGACACGACGGTGTTGAGGAACAGCTGGTGGTCGTACTGGCTGAACACCCACGTGGGGTCGGCGAGGAGCTCGAGCAGGTCGGCTCCGGGATCCGTCGGCGCCCGTAGGTCCACCGGGGCGCTGGCTCGGGCGGCACGATCGGCCGGCTCGGCCAACGGGCGGTCGTACATCGGGGCGTCGTCGTCGAGCGAAGCAGCCGGGATGTCGGCCAGGACCTCGCCCCCCTCGGTGTCGAGGATGCGGAAGCGGCCCGTACCGGTGACGGTGCCGATCGTCGAGGCTGAGATCTCCCAGCGGGCGCAGATGGCCATGACCGCGTCGAGGTTCGACGGCTCGACGATGGCCAGCATCCGCTCCTGGCTCTCGCTCGTCATGATCTCGAACGGCTCCATGCCGGTCTCGCGGACGTGCACCTCCGACAGGTGGAGGTCCATCCCCACGCCGCCCTTCGACGACGTCTCGCTCGCCGCACCGGTGATGCCGGCGGCGCCGAGGTCCTGGATGCCCACGACGAGTCCGGCGTCGAGCATCTCGAGGCAGGCCTCGATCAGCCGCTTCTCCTCGAAGGGGTCGCCCACCTGCACGCTCGGCCGCTTGTCGGCGTCGTCCTCCTCGGTGCCGAAGCCGGCCGACGCCAGCACGCTCGCCCCACCGATCCCGTCACGGCCGGTGGACGACCCGAAGAGCACGGCCCGGTTGCCGAGCCCCGACGCCCGGGCCAGCACGAGCCGGTCGTGGGGCAGCAGCCCCAGGCAGAACACGTTGACCAGCGGGTTGTCCTGGTAGGTGGGGTCGAACACCGTCTCCCCGCCCACCGTGGGCACGCCGACCGAGTTGCCGTAGCCGCTCACCCCGCTGACCACGCCCTCGGCGATCCAGCGGCTGCGGGCGTCGTCGAGCGGACCGAACCGGAGCGGGTCCATCAGGGCGATCGGCCGGGCGCCCACGCTGAAGATGTCGCGAAGGATGCCCCCGACGCCGGTGGCGGCCCCCTGGTAGGGCTCGATGGCGCTCGGGTGGTTGTGGCTCTCGATCCGGAAGGCGGCTGCGATCCCGTCACCCACGTCGACCACACCGGCCCCTTCGCCGGGGCCGACGATCACGTGCTCGGCCTCGGTGGGGAGGCGGCGCAGGTGGACCTTCGACGACTTGTAGGAGCAGTGCTCCGACCACATCACGGCGAACATGGCCAGCTCGAGGTGGCTGGGCTCCCGATCGAGGATCTCGGCGATCCGTTCGGCCTCGTCGTCGGTGAGCCCCAGCGCCCGGTGGACCGGTTCGTCAGCCGCCATCGTCAGACCCGCGCGCCGGCGCTGACGAGCAGCGAGCGGAGGAGGACGGTGCCGTCGGTGGAGCCGACCAGCTCGTGGCAGGCCCGCTCGGGGTGCGGCATGAGCCCCACCACGTTGCGGCCTTCGTTGCACACGCCGGCGATGTCGTCGACCGACCCGTTGGGGTTGTCGACGTAGCGGACGACGATGCGGTCCTCGTCACGGAGGCGAGCCAGCGTCTCGTCGTCGCAGGTGTAGTTGCCCTCGAAGTGGTTGATCGGGATGCGCAGCACGTCCCCCACGCCGGCCTCGGCCGTGAGCGAGGTGCTCGAGGTCTCCACCCGGAGCTCCACGGTGGTGCAGAGGAACTTGAGGCCCCGGTTCTTCTGGAGGGCGCCCGGCACCAGGCCAGCTTCGGTGAGCACCTGGAAGCCGTTGCAGATGCCGACCACGGGCCCGCCCGCCGCGGCGTGGGCCCGCACCTCGTCCATGATCGGCGAGAAGCGCGCGATGGCACCCGGGCGCAGGTAGTCGCCGTGGGCGAAGCCACCGGGGAGGACCACGGCGTCGACCTGGCGGAGGTCGTGGTCGCCGTGCCACAGGAGCTCGGCGGAGCCGCCGAGGTCGCCGATGGCCTCGACGACGTCGAGCTCGCAGTTGGATCCCGGGAAGGTGACGACGCCGACGCGGACCGGCATCAGGCGGGCTCCGCCACCGACACCGTGATGTCGGCGGCCTCGATCACCGGGTTGATGAGGAAGCGCTGCGTGACCTCGTCGGCCTGCGAGGCGGCGGCGGCTTCGTCGGCGGCCTCGACGGTGAACCGGATGGCCTTGCCCACCCGCACAGCGCTGATGCCGGTGAACCCGAGCTTGGGCACCGAGCGCTCGATGGTGGCGCCCTGCGGATCGGCGATCCCCGGCCGCAGGCGGGTCTCCACGAGGACCGAGAACAACATGGGGCCGATGCTACCCGGCTCGTCCGGCCCCTCCGGACGCCGGAAACGCTGGCTAGGAGACGCCCGGCCAGTCGGCGAAGCGGCGGCCGGTGATGCGCTCGTAGGCGTCGATGTAGCGCTGGCTGGTGGTGGCGACGACCTCGTCGGGGAGGGGCGGCGGCGGGGGTGTCTTGTCCCAGTCGAGGGTCTCGAGGTAGTCCCGCACCGGCTGCTTGTCGAAGCTCGGCGGGGTGGCGCCGGGGGTCCACTCGTCGACGGGCCAGAAGCGACTCGAGTCGGGTGTCAGCACCTCGTCGCAGAGCACCAGCTCGCCGTCGACGAGGCCCAGCTCGAACTTGGTGTCGGCGATGATGATCCCCCGCTCGCGCGCCATCGCAGCGCCCCGGGAGTAGAGCTCGATGGAGATGTCCCGGGCTCGGGTGGCGATGTCCTCGCCCACCAGCTCGACGGCGGCCTCGAAGGAGATGTTCTCGTCGTGGCCCGTCTCGGCCTTGGTCGACGGCGTGAACACCGGCTCGGGGAGCTGGTCGCTCTCCTGCAGGCCGGCCGGGAGCTGCTGGCCGTGCATGGTGCCGCTGGCCTTGTACTCCTTCCACGCCGAGCCGGAGAGGTAGCCCCGCACGATGCACTCGATGGGGAGCATCTCGGCCTTCTTGCAGAGCATGATCCGCCCGGCCAGGTCGTCGCCCACGGCCTGCGCCTCCGCCGTGAGGGCCGACGCGTCGGTGGACAGCAGGTGCGAGCCCACCACGTCGCCCAGCACCTCGAACCAGTAGGACGACATCGCGGTGAGGACCCGGCCCTTGTGGGGGATGGGCTCGGTGAGCACCACGTCGAAGGCGGACAGCCGGTCGGAGGTGACCATCAGCAGCTGGTCGTCGCCGACCGCGTAGATGTCACGGACCTTCCCGGAGTGGACGAGGGGCGGGGCGTCGGTCACGGCCCCGAATCTAGGTGACTAGAGGATCGGTGCCGGCCGGTAGCTGGCGGCGTCGGGGTGGCGGGCCACGATGGCCTCCACCGAGGCGACGAAGGCCGCCGTCTGGTCGACGGCGGTGCCCACGAAGTCGAGCGGCGAACCGATCGCCGCCGACAGCGCCGACCGATCGAGCGACAGGCGTTCGTCGGCAGCCAGGCGGTCGAGGAGGTCGTTGCCGGCCGCCCCGGACTCCCGCATCCCCAACGCCACCGCCACGGCGTGCTCCTTGATGGCCTCGTGGGCCGTCTCCCGGCCGACACCGGCCCGCACGGCAGCCATCAGCACCTTGGTGGTGGTGAGGAACGGGAGGTAGCGCTCGAGCTCTCGGGCGACCACGGCCGGGTAGGCACCGAAGTCGTCGAGCACCGAGAGGAAGGTCTGGAAGAGCCCGTCGGCGGCGAGGAAGGCGTCCGGCAACGCCACCCGGCGCACGACCGAGCACGACACGTCGCCTTCGTTCCACTGGTCGCCGGCCAGCTCGCCCACCATGGAGAGGTAGCCCCGGAGCACCACCAGCAGGCCGTTGACCCGTTCGCACGAGCGGCTGTTCATCTTGTGCGGCATGGCCGACGAGCCGACCTGGCCCGGCTTGAAGCCCTCGGTGGCCAGCTCGAGGCCGGCCATCAGCCGGATGGTGGTGGCCAGGCTGGCGGGGCCCGACCCGGCTTGCACGAGGGCCGACACCACGTCGAGGTCGAGCGACCGCGGGTACACCTGCCCGACGTTGGTGAGCGAGGCCTCGAAGCCGAGGTGGGACGCCACGGCCTGCTCGAGCGCCGCCACCCGGTCGGCGCCGCCGAGGAGGTCGAGCATGTCCTGCTGCGTGCCCACCGGTCCCTTGATGCCCCGGAGCGGGTAGCGGTCGAGCAGCTCCTCGACGCGACGGAGCGCCTGCAGCAACTCCTCGCCGGCGTTGGCGAAGCGCTTGCCGAGGGTGGTGGCCTGCGCGGCCACGTTGTGGCTGCGGCCGGTGATGACGAGCTCCCGGTGCTCGGCGGCCCGCTCGGCCAGGCGGGCGAGGGTGGTGACCATGCGGTCGCGCACCAGCTCGAGGGCGGCGCGCACCTGCAGCTGCTCGACGTTCTCGGTGAGGTCGCGCGACGTCATCCCTGCGTGGATGTACTCGTGGCCGGCGAGGGCGCTGAACTCCTCGATGCGGGCCTTCACGTCGTGCTTGGTGACCCGCTCGCGAGCCTCGATGCTGGCGAGGTCGACCTTGTCGAGCACGGCCTCGTAGGCGTCGATGGCCTCCGCCGGGACGTCGACGCCGAGCTCCCGCTGCGCCCGGAGCACTGCCAGCCACAGCTGCCGTTCGAGCACCACCTTGTGCTCGGGCGACCACAGCGTGGTCATCTCCACGCTGGCGTAGCGCGCGGCCAACACGTTGGGGATCACGGGCCAAGGCTACTGGCCCGGGCTTCAGGCTCCCGGGGTCGAGCGGAAGAGGTCGAGCTGCTCGTAGGGCCCGACGAGGGCCTTGGCGTCGGCGCGGAGCCACCGTTCCACGACCGTGGCGTACACGGAGCGGAAGTCCACGGTGGGCACGAGGCTGCCCGACGAGTCGAGCGCCGTGAGCGACGGGTAGGCGCCGAGGAGGCCGCCCTTCACCTTCTCGCCGATCACGAGCGTGTGGCTCGCAGCTCCGTGGTCGGTGCCGTTGCTGCCGTTGACCTGGGCCCGGCGGCCGAACTCGGACACCACGACCATCGTCGTCTGCGCCGCGACCTCGGGGCGGAGCTCCTGGAAGAACCCTTCGATGCCGGCATCGAGCTCACCGAGCCGCTCGGCCTGCATGGCGAGTTGGCCGGCGTGGGTGTCCCAACCGCCGATCGTGGCGGTGATCGCCCGGGTGCCGAGCCCGGCGTTGAGGAGGCGGGCGGCGATGGTGAGCTC
>JALYWQ010000487.1 GCA_030852625.1 Actinomycetota bacterium | reverse complement strand
GCCTCGGCGACGACGGCACCGGGGCGGGTCGGCGTGAAGCGCACCGCCGTCACGTCGACCGGGGTGACCACCTCGCGCCCATGGCGGGGGGCCACCTGCAGGGTGTCGCGCAGGTCGAGCTGGAGGGCCAGGCCGAGCGCGCCACCGGTGAGGTCGGTCGGCGACGCGTCGGCCGGTGCCGGGCCGACCCGCGTGATGGCCGAGCGGGGGAACAGCACCGGGTCGAGCATCACGAGCTGGTCGTGCAGCACGAGGCCGGCGGGGACGAAGACCACCCACCGCCGGGACAGCGCGTGCAGCACCCGGGCCAGCGGGCGCGCCGCCACGGCCCAGCCGGCCAGCACCACTGCACCGGCGATCCAGGCACGGGCGCCGAGGAGGAGCGCGCCAGCGATGGGCGTCACCACGAGGAGCAGCCACACGACCTGCACCGGCCCGAGCAGCACGCCGGCCGGGGGACGCAACGGCATGCGCCGCTCGTCGCCGTAGGACGACCCGTTCACCAGCCAGTCACCCACCGTCGGGGCGAAGGCGAGCAGCAGGGCCAGGACCCCCACGATCAGCCCCACCACCGCGGCAGCGCCGGGGTCGTCGTCGGCCGTCGCACCCCAGATCGCGGTGGCGGGCACGAGCGGGGCCAGCGACCGAAGGGCCGTCAGACCGACGGTGCGGGGGATGGCGAGGGCCAGGAGACCGGCCGCCCACACCAGCCAACCGAGGCCGCCAGCGGTGCGTGCGACGGCCAGGCCTCGCTCGTCGAGCGCGCCCTCGAGGGCCGGTCCGAGGGAGAACGGGAGGCTGGCCCACACGATCCGGAGGGCCCAGGGGACGACGACCGATGACTTCACTGTTCCGGAGATTTGCCCATCGTCCTCGCCGATGGCTATTCCAGAGGTGGGACAAGGGGGAGTTCGTGCACGCTGGGTACCACAGGGGGGCGGGTCGATGAGGGCGTTGGAGCTGCCGCGCGGCCTCGGCTCGTCGATCGGGAGCCTGCCCCACACCGACCCCCGCGAGGCCGCCACGCTCGTGCTCGAACGGCAGCCACGGCTGCCGGCCGCCCCGTCCCTGCCGAACCGTTCCGGGCTCGAGGGGATGCTCGCCCAGGCCGCGTGGGGCATCGACGGCGTGCTGCTGCAGCCCGACGGCTCGCTCCGAGTCGACGATCCGATGGCCCTCGATCCGCGCGACCCGCTCTCGGTCACCGGCATCGACGGTGAGCCCTTCGTCGCCCTCCGGGCCTTCCTCGGCGCCGTGGCCGGCCGCCAAGGGCCCATCAAGCTGCAGCTCACCGGACCCATCACGCTCGGGCTGGCCCTCAACGCGGTCGGCGTGCCCACCGAACGGGCCTTCGCCGTGGCCGGCGCGGCGGTGCGGGCACGGGCTCGCAGCCTCGTGGCGGCCGCCCAGGAGATCGCTCCCGACGCGCCGCTCGTGGTGTTCGTCGACGAGCCCGGGCTCGTGGGTGCCATGCACCCCGGCTTCCCGCTGCACCCCAACCGCACGATCGACCTCGTGTCGAGCGCGCTCGCCACGCTCGAGCCCCACGCCATGACCGGCCTGCACTGCTGCGGCTCAGCCGACTGGCGCGTGGCGCTGCAGGCCGGCCCGCAGATCCTGTCGCTCCCGATCGACCACGGCGCCGTCGACCACGCCGGTGCCATCGGGTCCTTCCTCGAGCGGGGCGGCTGGGTCGCCTGGGGGGCCGTGCCCACCACGGGTCCCCTCGGCACGCGCGAGGAGCGGCTCTGGCAGGCGTTGTCGGCCGAGTGGGCCGGGCTCACCGCCGGCGGTTGCGACCTCGTGCTCCTCCGCGACCACGCCATGATCACCCGGCCTGCGGCCTGGCCGGTCACGGCGAGGCGCAGGCCGAGCTCGTCCTGAACCTCACCAACCAGATCGCCCGCCGCCTGGAGACCCAGACCCACGGCATGCGCCTCACCGTCGGCGCCTGACGGGCTCCCGTCAGGCGCAGGTGGCGGCGCCTACCACCTCGTCGTCTTCGTAGAGGACGAGGCTCTGGCCTGGGGCGACCCGACGGCTGGGCTCGTCGAGGACGAACCCATCGCCCTCCACGCGACCGCGGCGGGGGGCGCCGTGGGCGCTGGTCTGGGCCAGCAACGGGCCTGGCACCGGTGACGACGTCCAGGCCAGGCCTTCGAGGGGGATCCGGTCGGTGTGGAGGTCGGCCTTGGAGCCGATCGTGACGGTGGCCTTCGCCACGTCGACGGCGACGGCGTAACGGGGCTCGTCGCCGCCGGGCAGGCCGAGGCCGTGGCGCTGGCCGATGGTGACGAGCTCCACCGCCGGCACCTCCCCCACCGCCCGGCCGGCGGCGTCGACCACGGTGCCAGGTCGGGTGGCGATGCGGTCGCCGAGGAACGCGGACCGGCCGCCGGTGGCGGTGATGAAGCACACGTCCTGGCTGTCGGGCTTGTCGGCCGTGGCCAGCCCCACCGTTGCGGCGGCGGCTCGCACGTCGGCCTTGGTCATCTCGCCCACCGGGAAGCGGATGCGACCGAGGACGTCGGTGTCGAGCATGTGGACCACGTAGGACTGGTCCTTGGCCCCGTCCGCGCCGCGGGCCACCCGACGGGTGCCGTCGGCCTTCGTGATGATGCGGGCGTGGTGGCCGGTGGCCACGGCGTCTAACCCGAGGGCGTCGGCCCGGCGGAGCAGACGGTCGAACTTCACGTGGCGGTTGCACTCGATGCACGGGTTGGGCG
>JALYWQ010000437.1 GCA_030852625.1 Actinomycetota bacterium | reverse complement strand
GCACCGGCGAGGGCCAGGCCGAGGGCCCACAGCGCGTCGCTGAGCGAGGTGGCGGCGACCACGAACCACGGGTTGACGAGCAGCACGGCGGCGGCCCAACCGGGACGACCGCCGCCGTCGCTCACGACGAGCTCGCCCAGGGCCCAGACCGCCAGTACGCCGAAGGCCACCGAGACCACGCCGATCGCCACCGATCCGCCGAGACGGTCGAGCACGGCGACCCCGACCTCGTGGACGATGCTGCCGGGCGGTCGGGACGGCGCATACGTGCCGTCTTCGAGCCAGCGGCGACCGGCCCGGAGGACGTTGGCGACGTCGATGTCCGTCCCGTAGCCCAGGAGGGCCAACGGGAGCAGGACCAGCGAGGCGACCGCTACCCGTCGATGCGCCACAGGCTCGCGGCCTCGAACGCCGGGCCGTTGCGAGCCACGATGGTGCCGTTCCGGGCGTCGGCCAGACCCTCCACGACGGCCTCGCACTGGTTGAGCAGGGTGCGGTAGCCGCCCTGCCACACGACCCAGACCGTGGTGCCCTCGGTGTGTTGCAGCACCTCTTGCACGTAGCCGCCGGGATCGTTGTCGCGGTTGCGCTCCTCGTAGTCCCGCCAGTCGACGGTGCGGGGATCGGTGCCGTCGGGGTAGACGAGCACCTCGTTGGACAGGCCCCGTTGCTCCATGGAGCGAGCCAGATCGGGACCGAGCTGGTCGGGGCAAACGACGATGACGTCGTCGGGCCGGGCCTGCTCGGCCAGCAGCTCGGTGATGTCACCGGCCTGGGTGCGCAGGTAGCCGACGTTGTGCACGACGGCGAGGGCGCTCAGGCCGAGCAGCCCCACCGCCAGGAGGGCACGGAGCTCATCGGGCGCTCGAACCACGCCGGCGACGACCGCGACGAGCACGAACGGGGCGATCACGGCGGCGTAGCGGCCTGCGTAGGCGCCCTCGGTCACGTAGGCCACCGCCCAGCCGACCGCGAGCGTGGCGATGCTGACGACGAGGAGCACGTGCGGTCGGAGCGTCGACCCGAGCTGGCCGCCAGGAGCGGCGGCGGTGTCGGTGTCTCCGGTGTGGTCGCCCCGGCGACCGACGAACACGAAGGTGCCGGCGATCGCCAGCAGGGTGCCGAGGAGGAGGGCCTCGGCGTAGCTGCCACCGCCGAGCTCGCTGAGGGTCGTCTGCAGCACCTGGGTGGGACGGGCCGGGATGGCCCACGGCGTCCCGGTGTGCTCGGCCTGCTCGAGCAGCGAGGGCACCCACGGGAGGAAGAGGATGCCGCCGGCGACGAGGCTGGCGATGGCCCACTGGAGCTCACGTCGGCGGGCCGGTCGCCACCGCCAAGCGGCGAGGAGGGCCAGGCCCACCACCCCGACCAGGTAAAGGCCCCAGTAGTGGGTCCACAGCAGGGCACCGGTCACGAAGGCCAGCCCGACCGCTGCGGGCCACGCCACCCGGGCCAGGAGGCGGTCGAGCAGGAGCGCTCCGGCGGTGACGAGGAGCATCACGAGCGAGTACATGCGGGTCTCGCTCGAGTAGCGGACCGCGTAGGGCGAGAGCGCCACGAGGGTCAGGGAGCCCCACGCCACCAGCGGTCCACCAGCTCGTCGGCCGAGCAGCCACACGAGGGGCAGGGTGGCCAGCCCGAAGACAGCGGACAGGGAACGGACGGCCAGGTCACCCTGCCCGAACAGGTCCATCCACCCGTGCAGCAGCCAGTAGTACAGGGGTGGGTGCCCGTCCTGCAGCAACGCCTCGCGGAGCTGGCCCAGCGGGTGGGCGGCGATGTTGACGGTGAGGGCCTCGTCGAGCCAGAGGGGCGAGTGGACCACGAACCGGGCCCAGGTCCCGACGACCAGCGCGCCGAGCACGGCCACGGTGCCGGCCGCCCGACGGGTGGATTGCGAGGCCCCTGGCACGGAGGGGCAAACTACAGCCCGTCCGATGGCGGCCGGGTCACCCCCCGGCTCCCCCGACCGTCCCTGACTCGCCGGAACGAGCGACCCCATGAGCGACCCGACTGCTGGACCGACTGCGACCGCCGAACCGGCGGTCGGTCCCGTCGTGGTGATCGGCGCCGGGCCTGCGGGCCTCACCGCGGCGTACCAGCTGGGCAAGGCCAACGTCCCCACCACGGTGTTCGAGGCCGACGACATCGTCGGCGGCATCAGCCGCACCGTCGAGCGGGACGGGTGGCGCTTCGACATCGGCGGGCACCGCTTCTTCACCAAGGTCGGAGCCGTCGAGGCCCTCTGGCACGAGATCCTCCCTGAGGAGGACTTCCTCCTCCGGCCCCGGATGAGCCGGATCTACTACCGCGGCAAGTACATCGACTACCCGCTGCGGGCCATGAACGCCCTTCGGAACCTCGGCCTCGTCGAGGCCTTCCTCTGCGTGCTCTCGTACCTCTGGGTGCGCATCCGTCCACCGAAGGACCAGTCGCACTTCGAGGGCTGGACGGCGGCCCGGTTCGGCTGGCGCCTGTACCGGATCTTCTTCAAGACCTACACCGAGAAGGCCTGGGGCCTCCCGGCCACCCAGCTCACCGCCGACTTCGCGGCCCAGCGGATCAAGAACCTGTCGCTGGCCAAGGCGGTGTGGAACTCCCTCCTGCCGAAGCGGAACCAGAAGGACATCACCTCCCTCATCGAGGAGTTCGAGTACCCGAAGCTCGGGCCCGGGATGATGTGGGAGCGCTGCCGCGACCTCGTGGAGGCGCAGGGAACGAAGGTGGTGATGGAGGCGCCGGTCGTGCGCATCCGCCACGAAGGCGGGCGAGCTGTCGAGGTCACGGCGCGCACCGCCGGAGGCGACACCACGGTCCCGGCCGCCGAGATCATCTCGTCGATGCCGATCACCCACCTCCTCAAGGCCATGGATCCGCCCATCCCGCCGGAGGTGGCCGCGGCCGCCGACGGGCTGCCGTACCGGGACTTCCTCACCGTGGCGCTCGTCGTGCCGGCGTCGGCCGGCTTCCCCGACAACTGGATCTACATCCACGGTCCTGACGTGCAGGTCGGCCGCATCCAGAACTTCGGGTCCTGGTCGCCGTACCTCATCAAGGAGGGCAAGACCTGCCTCGGCCTCGAGTACTTCGTGTACGAGGGCGACGAGGTGTGGTCGGCCTCCGACGAGGAGCTGATCGCGCTCGGCTCCCGGGAGCTCGAGACCCTCGGCCTCCTCGCTGCCGACAAGGTGGAGGCCGGCTACGTGGTCCGCTGCCCGAAGGCGTATCCGACCTACGACGACGACTACAAGGCCAACGTGGCCATCCTCGTCGAATGGCTGGCCGAGCACGCGGCCAACGTGCACCCGGTCGGGCGGAACGGGATGCACAAGTACAACAACCAGGACCACTCGATGTACACGGCGATGCTCACCGTCGAGAACATCCTCGGCGCCGACCACGACATCTGGGCCGTGAACGTCGAAGAGGAGTACCACGAGGAGAAGGCCAGCTAGTTCGCCGGCCCGCCGGCCTCAGGGCCCGGGTTTGGGCCCCGCCAGGTCCAGTCGGTCGACGATCCACGACCAGGCCTGGTCGGCCCCTGCCGGCGACACGTGCACGCCGTCGGGACGCTCGGGGTCGTCGGCGCGGTCACCGTCGCAGAACAGCTCGTCGTAGGGCAGCACGTCCACGGCGAGCGTTCCCGCCACCTCCCGCAGCAGCTCGTTCCACCGGCGCACCCGCGGCGTGTCCACGCGGACCGCACCCTCGTCGATGGCGATCTGGCCGAACACGTCGGCACCGGCTCGACCGCCGTCCGGGTAGCACGGCGCGGCCAGGACGACGAGCCGATCGGTGGTCTCGGCCAACCGCCCCAGCACGATCCGCAGGTTGGAACGGGTGACCTCGTCCCACCGCGCCGTCCCGAAGGGCACCACGTCGCTGCCGAGGCGGCGGTCGAAGATGTCCCACGCGCCGGCGTGCAACAGCACCACGTCGGCCTCGGCCCGCTCCGCCGAGCGCACGAACCGGTCCTGGGCCTCGTCGCACGGGTCACCCGAGAGGTCGTTCTCCGTGACGTGCCCCTTCGTCGTGGCCAGTCCCGGCCCGATCCCACAGCCGATGGACGAGTACTGGCCGACGTTGGCCACCGCTTCGACCACGTCGATGTGCTGCGCGAGCGCGACGGCCTGGGAGTCGCCGAGGAGGAGCAGACGAGGGAGCTTGGGGTCGTGGACCGGGAGGAGCGGGCCGCCCGACCCCGACGGCGACGACTCGGCGCCGGCCGTCACGACGAGCACCGATCCGACGACCGCGGCCAGGCCGCCGAGGGCCAGCCGCCGCCACCACCGGGTCGGCACCCGGCCGGATCGGACCGGTCGCTCGACGAGCCGGAGCGAGATCGTCGCCAACGCGATCGTGATCGCCACCCGAGCGGCGGTCAGGGACCACCCGTCGAGGCCGCTGTCCTCGTCGAGGGCCACGTACACCGGCCAGTGGATGAGGTAGGTCGCGTAGCTGATGGTCCCCAGGTAGGTGAGCACCGGTGCGGCCAGGGCCCGCGAAGCAGCATCGCTCGCGGTCGCGGCCCAGATGACCACGACGGCGGCGGCGGCGCCGAAGAGCGGGAACCCCCACTGGTAGAGCCAGACCGAGGTGCCCTCGGCCCAGAGCCATCCCGCCGTCAGCGCCAAGGCGGCGGTGGGTGCCGCCAGCCGCACCCACTCCGGCACCCCGGTCCCACCGCTCCCCCGCCATCGACGGAGCAGGAGCGCGCTCAACCCGCCGACGAGCACGGCCGAGGCACGGGTGTCGGTGCCGTAGTAGGCGCGGGCGGTGCTCGAGCCGCCGCCGAGCACGACGAGGGCCGCCACCGACGCGCCGTAGAGGACGACGGTGAGCCCGACGGCCCATCGCCAGCTGGCTCGCCGGCGAGCCCCCCAACGCAGGGTGACGAGCAGCAGGAGTGGCCAGGCGAGGTAGAGCTGCTCCTCGATCGACAGGCTCCACATGTGACGGAGCGGCGAGGGTTCGGCCTGGGCCGCCCAGTAGTCGGCGTCGGTGGCGATGGCCCGCCAGTTGGCCACGTCGGCGGCGGCGGCCAGCGCATCGCCGCGGTATCGACCGAGGCTGTCGTCCTCCAGTTCGAGGGCGGCGTACACGGTGGTGGCGAGCAGGAGGACCAGCGCGGCGGGGAGGAGGCGACGGACCCGCCGGGCCCAGAAGCGCCGGAGGTCGATCCCACGGGTGGATTGCCACTCCTCCACCAGCAGGGTCGTGATGAGGAAGCCCGACAGCACGAAGAAGAGGTCGACGCCGAGGAACCCGCCGCGGAGGTGACCGGCGTGGAACAGCAGCACGCCGACCACCGCGATGCCGCGGATGCCGTCGAGGGCCGGGACGTGGCCGAGGCGGGCGGGACCGGCCAGCCGGCGCCCGGCCGTGTCGGCCAGGGTCATCGACGTCGGGCGACGAGCAGGATCGAGAGGCCGATCGGGAGGTCGAACCGGTGGAGGACGCGGCGCTCCACGCCGACCACCCGGCCGAGGAAGGCGTTGACCCGGTGGTTGACGAAGCTGGCGTCCTCCGCCGAGCCGGGCAGGAGGCGACCGATCGGCGTGCGGCGCACCAGCCACGCGATGGGCACGAGCCAGCTGTGGAAGTACGTGATCCGCAGGACCTCGAGGTCGGCGCGCTCGGCGACCGCGAGCAGCGATGAGCGGGTGTAGCGGCGCCGATGCCCGAGCCGGACGTCGTGGTCGCTCCAGGCCCACGCGTACGCCGGCACCGTCAGGATGAGGAGCCCGTCGCCGGCCACCCGGCTGAGCTCGCGCAACGCGGCCTCGTCGTCGTCGAGGTGCTCGAGGACGTCGAGCGCCGTCACGGCACCGGCGACGCCGGTCCGCACGGGCAGGCGCTCGGCCACCGCCTGCACGAGCGGGACGCCCGGGACCGCGGCCCGAGCGAGGGTGAGGGCCTCCGGATCGAGCTCGAGGCCCACGATGGGGCCCCGCCCGTCGAGGTGGTGCAGCAGACCGCCGGTGCCCGCGCCCACGTCGACGATCGGCTTGTCCGATGCGATCTGGTGCCGGGCCAGGGCGTCGGCCACGAGGTGGCGCTTGGCCCGGAACCACCATTGGGTCCGCTCGACCCGCGCCATGGCCTCGTAGGCGTCGGCCGCCATCGGTCGCACCGCTCCGCCGGCGGCGCCAGAGCTCAGCCGGTCGGTGTCGAGGCTCACAGCGTTCGTACAGTAGGGATCCACCGGGGCCGACTCCAACATCCCCGGGGCCCGTCGCCTCACACCCGAGATGCTGTTGTCCCCGACCGAAGACCACAACTTGAACATCTGGCGCGCCATGGCGGCGCGGGCCGAGGCCGTCGGGCTCCGCCGCATCCACCTCTTCACGTTCCGGGACCTCGACGATCCCGGTGCCGGCGGATCCGAGCTCCACGCCGCGCGGGTCGCCGCCAACTGGGCTCGCGCCGGCATCGAGGTGCTGCACCGCACCGGCGCCGTCGACGGCCTCCCCCGCGAGGTGGACCGCTCCGGGTTCCGAGTGGTGCGGGCTGGGGGCCGGGTCGGCGTGTACGTGGGCAGCGCCCGATCGATGCGCCGCACCGAGTGGGGTCCCGGTGACGGCATCGTCGACGTGTTCCACGGCATCCCGTTCTTCGCCCCGCTGTGGGCGCCGAAGGTGCCGCAGGTCGGGATGGTGCACCACGTGCACGTCGGCGTCTGGCGCCATCTCCTGCCGCTGCCCGGCGCCGCCGCCGGCTGGGCCCTCGAGCGCCTCGCGGTGCCGCTCGTCTACCGGAACCGGTCCCTCGTGACCGTGGCCCCCTCCACCCGCGACGAGGTCATCCGCCGCTACCGGGCCCGGCCCGAGCGGGTGACCGTGGCCGGCAACGGCGTCGATCCCGCCTTCGCTCCCGGCGGGGCCCGGGCCGAGGGCCCCCTGGTGGTCGTCGTGGCCCGCCTCATGCCGCAGAAGGCGGTGCTCGATGCCATCGACGCCTTCTTCGTCGCCCGCCGATCCCGGCCCGATGCGCACCTGGTCATCGTGGGCGACGGCCCCGAGCGGGAGCGCCTGCAGGCCGCTGCGGCCGAGCGGGACGCCGCAGCCGTTCGCTTCGTCGGCCGGGTGGCCGAGGAGGAGCTCATCGGCTGGTATCGACGGGCGTGGGTGGTGGTGAGCGCGGCCCTCCGGGAGGGCTTCGGCCTCACCCTCGCCGAGGCCGCCGCCTGCGGGACCCCCGTCGTGGCCCGACGGATCCCCGGTCACGTCGATGCCGTGGCCGACGGGTCGAGCGGGTTGCTGGCCGACGACGTCGAGTCGATGGGCGCGGCGATCGCCCGCGTCCTCACCGACGAGCGCCTGCGAGCCGACCTCGGACGGGGCGCCCTCGCCCACGCCGCCAGCTTCACGTGGGAGCGAACCGCGTCGCGCATCCTCGACGCCCTCTGCGACGAGGTCGAGCGGCGGGGAGGACGATGACCGGCCGGCACCAAGGATTGCACCGGGCCCCGCCGACCACCACGCAGCCCCCCGCCGCCCCCCGGCTGGTCCGGCTCCACGAGCTGGGGATCCTGGTCGCCATCACCGTCGCGCCACTGCTCGTCGGAGCCCGCGGCCGGGTCAACGCCGACACCAAGCAGTACCTCTACCTCGACCCCGACGGGCTCCTGGCCAGAGCCTTCGCACTGTGGGACCCGGATGTCGCCGGTGGCGCCGTCACCCACCAGACCATCGGCTACCTGTGGCCGATGGGGCCCTTCTACTGGCTCACCAACGCCGTCGGCATGCCCGACTGGGCCGCCCAGCGCCTGTGGATCGGAGGGCTCCAGCTGATCGCCGGCGCCGGTGCCCTCCTGTTGTTCCGCACCGTCCTCCCGGCCCGGCCCCTCCAGCTCGTCGCCGCGGCCGGCTACGCGCTCAGCCCGGTCGTGCTCGGTCACGTGGTGGGACAGTCGGCCCTGCTCCTCCCGTTCACGTTCCTGCCGCTCCTCGTGTGGTGCCTGGTGCGGGGCATCGACGACCCCGACTGGCGGTGGCCGGCCGGCTTCGCCCTGCTCGTCACGACCGCGGGCGCGGTGAACGGCAGCTCCATCTTCTTCGTCCTGCTCGGATCGGTGCTCTGGGTGCCCTACGCGGCCGCCGTGTTCGGTGGCAACCGGTGGCGGAGCGGCCTCGTGCTGCTCGTGCGAGCCGGCGGGCTGACCGTGCTGGGCCAGATCTGGTGGCTGGCGGCCTACGCCATCGGCGGGCGCTACGGCCTGCCGATCCTCGCCCTCACGGAGACGGTGGACGCCACGTCGTCGACGGCGTCGGCCGGCGAGCTCATCCGGGGCCTCGGCTACTGGTTCTTCTACGGCGGCGACGCCCACCGACCGTGGCTCGACGGGTTGGCTCCGCCGTACATGACGAGCCCCGCGGTCATCATCTGCACCTTCGCGGTGCCGGCCATCGCCCTCTGGCTGTCGAGTCGCATCCTGTGGTCCATCCGGGGGTACTTCGCCGGCCTGGCCGCCCTCGGGATGCTGATCGCCACCGTGGCCTACTCGTCGCCCGAGCGGTCACCCGTCGGCGGGTTGTTCGAGGCCGCCAGCCGCCGCTCGGATCTGGTCCTCAGCCTCCGGAACACCCAACGAGCCGGACCTCTCGTGGCTCTGGGCCTGATGGGGCTCCTCGCCGGGGGGCTCACTGCGCTCGAGGTGCGCCGGCCCCGACGGGTGTACCTGGCCGGGGCCATGGCGGCGGTGGCGATCGTCGGGGCCCTACCGGCCCAGTGGACGACGGGGCTCATCGGCGACCGCTTCCACCGCGACGAGGACCTGCCCCAGGCGTGGCACGACGCTGCCGAACAGCTCGAGGCCGGGGAGGGCAACGTGCTCGAGCTCCCCGGCATCGACTTCGCGTCCTACCGGTGGGGCCACACCCTCGACCCCGTCTCGATCGGCCTGACCGATCGTCCGGTCATCGCCCGGGAGCTGGTGCCCCAGGGGAGCCCGGTCGGCGTGTCGCTGCTCAACGCGCTCGACCGGAGCTTCCAGGAAGGGTGGTACGAGGCTGCCGCACTGGCGCCGATGGCCAGGTTGCTCGGCGCGTCGACGATCCTCGACCGGAACGACCTCGAGTACGAGCGGTACCGGACCGTCCGCCCGAGCCGGGTGTGGGACGCCCTCACCAACCCGCTCGCCGGGCTCGACCCTCCCTCCACCTTCGACAGCGGGGTGCCGAACCGCGCCGTCTCCGGCCGACCGCTCATCGACGAGATCGAGCTGGGCTTCGGCCTCAAGCCGCCGCAGGCGCCACCCAGCATCGCCCTCTTCGACGTCCCCGACGGCGACCGAACCCCGATGGCCACCGCCGCGCCGGGCTCGCCGGTCATCGTGGAGGGATCCGGCGAGGGGTTCTACGCCGCGGCCGCCGCCGGCCTGCTCGATCGCGAGGCCGGACCCGTGCTCCTCGGCGCCGACCTGGCTCGCCCCGACACGCCGGACGAGCTCTTCGGGGACAAGGCTCGCTGGATCATCACCGACTCCAACCGCAAGCAGGACGAGCGGTGGTACTCGCTGCGGGAGAACGTCGGGGCCACCGAGCCACCCGATGCTGAGATCACCACCCGCGCCATCGTCGACGGGCGCATCCCGCTGGTGCCCGACCAGCCCTCGGACGCCCGCACGACGGTCCACTACGAGGGAGCCCGGCGGATCTGGGCCACCGACTACGGGAGCGCCATCACCCTCACGCCGGAGGACCGGCCCTCCAACGCCTTCGACGGCGACCCCCGCACCGCGTGGCGGATCGACCCGGGCACGATCCCCGGCCAGCGCCTCATCGGCATCGAGCTGTCGTCCCCGGCCAGCCCCAGCCACGTCACCCTGATCGAACCCCAGGGACGTCCCGCCACCAGCGCCATCACCCGTGCCACCGTGATCCTCGACGGCACGCGTGAGTTTCCGGTCCGGATCGGTCGCGCCGCGGCGTTCGACCCCGACGGCCACGACGTGGCCCTCGACGGCGACCCGTTCACCACGCTCGAGGTCCGCATCGACGGGCTCGACGACTACACCGGCCCGGCCGGCTTCGGGGAGATCACCATTCCCGGCGTCGAGGTGCGGGAGGTCGTCGACCTCCCCGGCGCCATGCTGCGGCGGCTCGGCACGGCGTTGGACAGCGTGCCGGCCGCGATCGTCATCAGCCGCCTGCGGGCCGACCCCAGCGAGCCCGTCCGCTCCGACCCCGAGCTCTGGCTCGAGCGGGCCTTCGAGCTGCCGGTCGCCAGCCCCTTCGAGCTGGTCGGGACGGTGCGGCTCCGCCCCGACATCGACCCCGCCCTGCTCGACGACCTCCTCGGCGCGTCGGGTGGGCCGGTGCGGGCCCGTCAATCGCTCCCGGGGTCGATCGCATCCCGAGCCTCGGCGGCCCTCGACGGCGATCCCACCACGGCGTGGACCACGCCGTTCGTCGGCGTCGCCGGGCAGTGGTGGGAGGCCACCGCCGGCAACGACCTCACCGTGTCGTCGGTCGTCGTCGACATCGTGGTCGACGAGCGCCACAGCACCCCCACCGCCATCGAGGTGATCGTCGACGACGGCCCGCCCGTGCTGCTGCCCCTACCCGACCTCGAGCCCGGCCCGCTCGGCACGGTCCGATCGGTGCGACTCGACCTGCCGGAGCCCCGCCGCGGCCGCACCGTCCGCCTCACGCTCGACCGCGTCGACGAGCGCACCACCCCCGACTGGTACAGCGGCGGACCGATCGAGCTCCCCGCCGCGATCACCGAGATCCGGATCCCCGGCCTCGAGGCGGTGGTGCCGGGATCCACGGTGGACACCGGCTGCCGGACCGACCTGCTCGAGATCGACGGTGACCCGGTGCCGGTGCGGATCACCGGCACCTCCGCGGCCGCCATCCGCCGCGACGGCCTCGAGCTCCGCACCTGCGACGGAGCACCCCTCGAGCTGAGCGCCGGGCCGCATCGCCTCTCGACCGTCCCCGGACTCGACACCGGCCTCGACCTCGATCGGCTCGTGCTCCGCACGGCTGGCTGGGACCAGTCGCCGACCACGGCGGCCTCACCGCCTGTCGAGGTCCGCCACACCGGTCGAGGCGTGCTCGAGGGCACCCTCGACGGCGACGGCGAGCCGTACTGGCTGATCGTCGACCAGAGTGCCAACGACGGCTGGCAGCTGCACCTCGGTGGTCCCGGAGGCGAGGGCGCCCAGATCGACGGCCCCCACCCCGTCGACGGCAACGCCGTGGGCTGGTTCGTCACGCCTGCCCACGCCGGCGCCACCACCGTGGAGGCGATCTGGGGCCCACAGCGGGTCGAGCGCCTGGCCCTCGGCCTGTCCGCCGCCACCGTGCTCGCCTGCGTCGTGTTGGTCGGCCTCGGGTGGCGACGTTCAGCTCGGGTGGTGCGCCGCTACAGCCCACCGCGGATCGTGCGGAAGCGGGACCACACGGTGCGGCAGGCGCTGCCGGGCGCCTTGTTGCTCGGCGGGCTGGTCGCCCTCTTCCTGAACCCCCTCCTCGCCCCTGCGGTCGTGGCCTTCCAGGTGGTCGCCGACGCCCGGCCCCGGTGGGGGCGGCTGGCCCCGGCTGCGCTCGTCACGATCGGGGCGTTGTTCGTCCTCGTCGGCCAGCTCCGACACGGCCACCGACCGGGACCGGGGTGGCCGCACAACTTCGACGCCACCCACGCGCTCGTGATGGTCGCCACGTTGATGTTGGCGGTCGAGACCATCACCGAGCTCCAACGTCGTCAGACGCTCAAGACCCGGCGACGGGAGGCCCGTCACCTCAAGCGGGAGTAGCGACCGTCACCGGCTGCGGCGACCGACTCGGAGCACGCGGTCGCGGAAGGCCCACCACGACACGAGCAGCATGGCCTCGGCGATGATCCGGAACGACATCTTCGAGGTCCCGTGCTCACGGTCGCTGAAGCTGATGGGCAGCTCGACGATCCGACCGCCGGCCCGGCTGGCCGCGTAGGTCATCTCGACCTGGAAGCCGTACCCGTCGGCCCGGGTCGTGCCCACCTCCATCTCCTGGAGGATGCGGGCGCTGTAGGCGCGGAAGCCGGCGGTGGCGTCCCGCACGCCGAGCCCGAGGGCCAGACCGGCGTAGCGGTTGCCCCAGCGGGACAGCAGCCGGCGGTGGAGGGGCCAGGCGGGCGTGGCCCCACCGGCGACGTAGCGGGACCCGATGGCCACATCCGCGCCGTCGGCGATGGCCGCGAGCAGGCGAGGGAGATCGCTGGGGTCGTGGGACAGGTCCGCGTCCATCTCGACGATGGCGTGGTGGCCGGCGGCCAGCCCGTAGGCGAAGCCGGCCCGGTAGGCGCTGCCCAGCCCGTCCTTGCCGGCTCGGCGCAGCACCCGCACGTTCCCGAGCTGCTGGGCCAGGCTCTCGGCGAGGTCAGCCGTGCCGTCGGGGCTGTTGTCGTCGACCACCAGGATCGTGACGTCCGGGGCGGCGGCACGGACCCGGCGCAGCACCTGCTCGATGTTCTCGATCTCGTCGTAGGTGGGGATCACCACGAGGGGGAGCAGGACCCGCGGCGCGGCCTGGACGGGCAACATCGTGCGTGCGTGGCGGGTCAACAAGCCCATGGGTCGACCGTACGAAATGGACCGGCTCGCGTCTCTGGGCCGTTCGGCCCATTTTCGGCCTCGCTAGGGTCGGCAGCCATGAGCAGCTCGGTCGCCCTCGTCCACGGCTTCGCCACCACCTCGGCCCGGACCTGGGGGGAGAACGGTTGGGTCGATCTGCTCAAGGACGTCGGCCGCAACCCCGTCCTGATCGACCTCCTGGGCCACGGGACGGCGGAACGGCCCCACGATCCAGCCGCCTACGCCGAGATGGAAGCCCTGGTGGCCGCCCAGCTCCCCGAGCGACCCGTCGACGCTGTGGGGTTTTCCCTCGGGGCCCGGGTTCTGCTCACCCTCGCCATCGAGGACCCGGGCCGGTTCGAGCGCCTCGTCCTCACCGGGGTGGGCGCCAACCTCTTCCACTCGGAGGGCAGCGACCTGATCGTGCGGGCCATCGAAGGGGACGGCGACCCCGCCAACCCGGTCGTGCAGTACTTCTCCGGTCTCGCCGACCATCCCGACACCGACCGGCAGGCCCTCGCGGCGTGCCTCCGGTCGCCTCGCCCGGTGCTCACGCCGGAGCTCGTGGCCTCGGTCGACATCCCGGTGCTCGTCGTCATCGGCGACAAGGACTTCGCCGGCCCCGGGGAGCCGCTGGCCGAGGCCCTCCCCAACAGCACCCTCGTCACCCTGCGCAACGTGGACCACTTCGCCACCCCGAAGGACTTCGGTTGCATCGACGCCGTCCTCGACTTCCTCGGGGCCGCCCTGTGAGCGACCGGGGCTTCATCTTCGGGGTCGACCTCGACGGGGTCTGCGGCGACTACACCGCCGCCTTCCGCGACGTCGTCGCCGAGGCCCTCTCGGTCGACCCGGAGACCTTGCCCCTCGAACGGTCGTGGGACTTCAGCGAGTGGGGCATCGAAGGCGACGAGTTCGACCGGCTGCACCGGCTGGCCGTGCTCGAGCACAGGATGTTCCGCCACATGCCGGCCATCGAGGGCGCCGCCGAGTGCCTGTGGCGCCTCTCCGACGCCGGGGTCTGGATCCGCATCATCACCCACCGCCTCTACGTGAACTGGGGCCACGCCATCGCGGTCGCCGACACGGTGGCGTGGCTCGACGACACCGGCATCCCCTACCGCGACATCTGCTTCCTCGGGGCCAAGCCTGAGGTGGAGGCCGACAGCTACCTCGACGACGGCGCCCACAACGTCGAGGGCCTCCGGGCCGCCGGGAACCACGTGATCGTGTTCGACGCCCCCTACAACCGGCACCTCGACGGCCCCCGTGCGTCGACCTGGGCCGAGGTCGAGACGCTCGTCCTCGACCGCGTCGCCGAGGTCGGGGTCCCCCTGCAGCCCCAGCTCCCCGGCGTCGACCCCGGCGTCGACCGCCTCACCCGCCGCATCACCCACCCCTGGACCTGACCACGCCGGTCCCGCCAGAGCGCGCGTCAGAAGCGGCCTTCCTCGGCGGCGGCGATCACGGGGCGGACCTTGGCCAGGTACCACAGTGCTAGGAACATCCCGCCGAGCACGGTGAAGGCGCCGAACAGCAGCGCGGCCATCCACGCCAGCTGGCTGCGTTGCGCGAGTGCCCACGCCCAGCCCGGCCGTCGGGCGACGTCGACGATGCCCCACATCGTCAGCCCCAACGGGATGGCGAAGAACGTCGTGACCAGGACCGCGACCACGACGTCGGTGAGACCCACGACGCCGGTCTACCGTGCGCGCATGCCGACCCCCACCTTCGCCAGCCGCTCGATCGCCGGGCGCACCGCCATCGTGACCGGAGCCGCCAGCGGGATGGGCCGAGCCACGGCCCACCTCTTCGCCAGCGAAGGCGCCCGGGTGGCGGTCATCGACCGTCCGGGCGGCGGCGCTGACGCGGTGGCCGACGAGATCACCGCCGCCGGTGGACGAGCGGTGCCGTTCGGCGTCGATCTCGCGGACGGCGATGCGGCGGCGACGGTCGTCGACGAGGTCCGAACCGCGCTCGGGCCGATCGACATCCTCGTCAACAACGCGGGGATCAGCCTCCCGGCGCCGATCGACAGCGACGGCTTCGAGGACGCGTGGGCCCTCACGATGGCGATCAACCTCAACGCCTACACCCGCACGATCCGCGCCGCCCTCGCCGACCTCAAGCGCGACGGCGAAGGGCGCATCGTGAACGTGGCCTCGACCGAGGGCCTCGGGGCGACAGCGGCCATGGCGCCGTACACGGCGTCGAAGCACGGCGTGATCGGCCTCACCCGGTCGCTCGCCGTCGAGCTCGGCCCTACGGGGGTGACCGTCAACTGCATCTGCCCGGGGCCGATCCGCACGGGCATGACCTCGCTGATCCCGGAGGACGCCAAGGTGAAGTTCGCCCGCCGCCGGGTGCCGATGCGCCGCTACGGCGAGCCCGAGGAGGTCGCCCAGATCACCCTCTCGGTGGTGCTCCCCGCAGCCAGCTTCCTCACCGGCGCCGTCATCCCGGTCGACGGCGGCCTCACCATCCAGAACACCTGACGACGGAGGGCCCGACCGGGGACGACTACCGCTCGAGGTAGGCGGCGGGGGGCGGGCCGTAGCGGCCCCGCGGGTAGTCGACGAGGGCTCGGACCCGACAGCGGGCCACGAAGTACGGGCCCCGCGACGACGGCTGCACGAGGCCGCGGACCAGCTGGCCCACGGCGAGGAGCCACCGGATGGTCGCGTTGTACCGCCCGAAGTGCTCCCGCACCAGGAGCAGGGTGTTGCGGAGCTGCAGGTAGTCGATGGCGTTGATCTTCGTACCGAGGTCGGGGTTCACGACGATGGCGCCGCGGACGAGCCCGACCTCCCACCCGGCGGCCTTGGCCCGGAGCGCGAGGTCGGCCTCCTCGCAGTAGGCGAAGTACCGCTCGTCGAAGAGGCCCACCTCGCGCAGCAGATCACGGTGGGCCACCATCAGGGTGCCGTGGGGGTGACCGGCCGGCTCCCAGCCCTCGGCCACCGCGGCCGGGGCGAGGATGCCACCGAAGAACGGGTCGACGACGGGCGTGGCGCCGTCACCGAAGTCGGCGCAGGCCAACCCGGCTCGAGGCTGGCCGTCGCACGCCTCCACGAGCCGTCGCAGGCACCCGTCGGCCGGTTCGGCATCGTGCGGGGCGAGCGCGATCCACGGACCGTCGTCGGGGTGCGGCGCGTCGAGGATGTGGCGGTACCCCGCATTGGCGCCGGGACCGAACCCGCGGTTGCGGGGAAGCTCGACGAGCGGCACCTGCGCGGGGAGCCTGGCCCGCAAGGTGGCGACGGCCTCCGGCGTGGAGCCGTTGTCGACCACCACCACGCGCACGCCGCCCGGCACGTCCTGCGCGAGGAACCGGTCGACGGTGCCGAGGCAGCGGTCGGCACGGTTCCAGTGCAGGATCACGACGGGGAGCACGGCGGTCATCCTGGCCGAGGGGTGGGTGGTGGGGCACGCTGGGGAGATGGACCTCGACGCCGCCCGGCGCCTCCTCACCTTCATCGACGCCTCGCCGTCGCCCTTCCACGCCGCCGCCACCGCCGCAGGCCTCCTCGACGCGGCCGGCTTCGAAGAGCAGTCGGAGACCGACGCCTGGCCGGCCGGACCGGGCCACCGCTTCGTGCGGCGGGGCGGGTCCCTGGTGGCGTGGGCCACCGACGCCGGCCACAACCCCACCTCCGGCTTCCGCATCATCGGCGCCCACACCGACAGCCCCAACCTGCGCATCAAGCCCAACGCCGACGCCGGTCAGGCCGGCTACCGCCAGCTCGCCGTCGAGGTGTACGGCGGGGCCCTCCTCAACTCGTGGCTCGACCGCGACCTCGGCCTCTCCGGCCGGGTCACGGTGCGGTCAGCGGACGGCGCCGACGAGCGCCTCCTGCGCGTCGACCGGCCGCTCCTCCGGGTGCCGCAGCTCGCCATCCACCTCGACCGGGACATCTCGAGCAACGGCCTCCTCCTCAACCCGCAGCAGCACCTCAGCCCGGTGTGGGGGCTGGGTGACGTCTCCAGCGGCGGCTTCCGGGCCTTCGTGGGCGGCGAGCTCGGCGTCGACGGACGCGACGTCCTCGGCTGGGACCTCATGGCCCACGACCTCACCCCCAGCACGCTCGCCGGCCTGGAGGACGAGCTCGTCAGCGCGCCCCGACTCGACAACCTCTGCTCCTCCTGGGCTGCGGTCGAGGCCCTGCTCTCCGTCGCCGGTGCGGGCGCGGCCTCGGCGCCTCCCGAGCCGATCCCGGTGGTGGTGCTGTTCGACCACGAGGAGATCGGGTCCACCTCCGATCGGGGCGCGGCGTCGACGCTCCTCCCCGCCGTGCTCGAGCGGGTGGTCGCCGGCCTCGGCGGTGACCGTGAGGACCTCCACCGGGCGCTGGCCGCCTCCTGGTGCTGCTCGGCCGACATGGCCCACGCCACCCACCCCAACTACGCCGATCGCCATGAGCCAGGGCACCGGATCCGCCTCAACGCCGGACCGGTCCTGAAGACGAACAGCAACGTGCGCTACGCCACCGACAGCGCCGGGGCCGCCACCTTCGTGCTGGCCTGTGAGCAGGCGGAGGTGCCCTACCAGCGCTACGCCCACCGCAGCGACCTGCCGTGCGGCTCCACCATCGGGCCCATCACCGCGGCCGGCCTCGGGATCCGCACCTTCGACATCGGGGCCCCGCAGCTCGCCATGCACTCGGCCCGGGAGCTCGGCGGCAGCGCCGACCCCGGCTACTACCGGGCGGCCATGGCCGCCTTCCTGGCTCCGCAGACCTGAGCGGAGGAGGTCGGCTCCGCGTGGATCGACCAGATCTCGGTGGCACACTCTGACCATGTCCGATGACGTCACCGTCCCCACCGAGGAAGAGCTGCGCGAGCGCCTGTCGCCCCTGCAGTACGAGGTCACCCAGCAGGGCGGCACCGAACGGGCCTTCTCCGGGGCCTACTGGGACACCAAGGACCCCGGCACCTACCGCTGCATCGTGTGCCGCTCGGTCCTGTTCCACTCCGACACGAAGTACGACTCCGGCAGCGGCTGGCCCAGCTTCACCGAGCCGGCCACCCCCGACGCCGTGAAGTTCATCGAGGACCGCGCCCACGGCATGGTGCGCACCGAGGTGCGTTGCGGCACCTGCGACGCCCACCTCGGGCACGTGTTCCCGGACGGTCCCGGTCCCAAGGGCGAGCGCTACTGCATGAACTCCGCGTCGCTCGAGCTGGAGCCCACCGACTCCTGATCGAAGCCCTGGCGGGGGGCATGACGCCGCCGGGCCGGGCGAGGCTCGTAGCGTTGCCTCCGCTGTGAACGACCGCCTCCCCCCGCGCGACTCCCGCCGCATCCACATCCCCGCCCCGGGCGAGCCCGGCGGCGGCGCTCCCCCGTCCCGGCCCGCCCCCCGGCCGGATCCACCCCGGGGC
>JALYWQ010000250.1 GCA_030852625.1 Actinomycetota bacterium | reverse complement strand
GCACCGCCGCGCTGGTGGCCGCCGGCGTGGTCGGGCTCACGGCCTTCGCCGGCTCGCGCCTCCTGCCCAAGCTCCCCGCGATCCCCGCCGTCACCCCCGCCCTCGACCACCCGGTCGACGGCCTGGTGCCGGTCACCGCCGCCGACTGACCCTCCCTCAGCCTCGCTCCGTGCGCCGGGGCTCGGCTCGGTGGTCAAGACTGGGCTCATGAAGAGCGTGTGGTTGATCCGGGCCGGCGAAGGGTCAGCGTTGGCCAAGCCGTTCGAGGACAACGGCGTGGTCGCCGTCGGGTGGCCGGAGATCGTGGAGGACCTGCGGTCGCTCAGCCGCTGGCAGCTGGTCGAGCGGCTCGAGCGGGAGGGCAAGGCCGGGCCGGACCAGGACGCCGACGAGCTCCTCACGTTCCGGGACCAGGTGGTCACCGGCGACCTCGTGGTCACGCCCGACACGCCCAACCAGGACTACCTCATCGGCCAGGTGACCGGCACCTACGAGTTCTGGGGATCGTCGCCCCTCGTCGATCCCGAGCACGGTCCGTACCGCCACGTCCGCCGCGTCGACTGGTGGGGGCGTGGCGACCGGCGCGAGCTGGCCGACCACCTCCGCAAGGACCTGGGCTACCGGCGGACGATCCGCAGCCTGCCGAGCCCGGCGGAGTGGGCCCGTCTGGCGGGCCTCGTCCAGGAGGAGGGACGCCACGGCCCGAGGGTGCGGGTGCCGTCGGCGCCGCGGACCGGCGGGGCCGGCCGGGCCCGCTCAGCGACGCCGAAGGCGCCGAAGCCCGTGGTGCCGGCCGACAAGGTCTGTCCCCGCTGCGGCTACCGCAAGCGCCTCACACAGTTCATCCCCACGTCGGAGGTCTGTGCCGACTGCCGGGCCGACGAGTAGCGCCCCGGCGCGCCACAATGGCGGCGTGGTGCAGCACGCCGCGTCCGACGGGCCTCGGCACTCGGAGCTCTGGTACGACCAGACGGGGGAGTGGGACGCGCTCGCCGTCGGGGACCGGATGCTGATCTCCTGTGATGGTGGACCCGCCATGTCGCGCCTCGAGGTCTTCCCGCCGCGCCTCGAGATCGACGTCGAGGGCGGGACGTACGTGCTCGACGATGTCGGGCCGCGGCCCACCTGGCGATATCGGTTCGTGCCCGGGCACTGACTCGGAGCGACGAGTCAACCGGCAAGGGCCGCGGCTCGTAGGGTCGGCGGGTGGACGACGGTTGGGAGCGAGGGGACCTGCTCGGCCATCGGTTCCCCGTCCACCTCGAGGCCCTCCGAGCCGCCGGCCCCGAGTTCCTCACCGGCGCCTTCCGTGCCGCCGGGGCCATGGACACCGGGAACCGGGTCATCGCCGTCACCCGACTGGAGCCGTTCAGCGGTGGGAGCACGGGCCGCAAGGCCGAGCTCTCGGTGACCTACGCCCGATCGGGCGCCGGCCTTCCCGGTGAGCTGTTCGTGAAGTTCTCCCGCGACCTCGACGACGAGCTGCGGGACCGGGGCCGCCACCAGATGGCGTCGGAGGTCCGCTTCGGGCTCCTGTCGCACCTCCCCGACTTCCCGGTGTCGGTGCCCGCCTGCCTGTTCGGCGAGTACCACCTGGCCTCGGGCTCGGGCCTGCTCATCTCGGAGCGGATCGCGTTCGGGAGGGACGGCGTCGAGCCCCACCACCCGAAGGCCCGGGACCACGAGCTCGAGGACGCACGGGGCCACTACGAGGCCCTGATCTCGGCGCTCGGCCGCCTGGCCGGCACCCACCGCGCGGGTCGGTTCCCCGACGACGTCATGGCCCACTTCGCCCCCCGAGCCGATGGTCCGCCCGCTCGACCGCCGTCCACCACGCCCGAGAAGGCCCGGGCAAGGATCGACCAGTACGCCGACTTCGCCGGTCGGTTCCCGCAGCTGCTCCCGCCGTCGATCCGGTCCGACGAGTTCCTCGGCCGGCTCCGGCGCCAGGTGCCCCGTGCCCTCGAGCACGCCGCCGCCATCCGCGCCGCCCGACGGAGCGCCGAGCGGGAGCTCACCGCCTTCTGCCACTGGAACGCCAACATCGACAACGCCTGGTTCTGGCGGGAGGGCGACGGTCTCGCGTGCGGCCTCCTCGACTGGGGCAACGTCGGCGTGATGAACCTGGTGACCGCGATCTCGAGCTGCCTGGCCTTCGCCGAGCCCGAGTTCGTGATCGAGCACCTCGACCACCTCCTGGCGCGGTTCGCGGAGGCGTTCGAGGACGCCGGTGGCGGTTCACTGGACCCTGCGCTGCTCCGCCACCACTTCGCCCTCCACCTGGTGGCCGGCGGACTGCAGTGGCCGCTCGGGGCCGCCTCGCTCCTCGAGCGGCACGTCCCGGACCTCGCCGACGTCGCGGACCGCTTCGACCCGCGGATCGTGGACGACGAGTTCGCCCGCACCCAGCTCCACCTGCTCCGGGGGTACCTGGTGCTGTGGGAGGCCCTCGAACCCGAAGCTGACCTCGACGGCACCATCCGGCGCTTCGGAGCTGCGACGGTGCCCATGCAGGCCGCCCCGTGATCGAGCGCAGCCTCCGGCTCCTCGGCGGACTGGTGCTGTTCGGCCTGGGGATCGCGTTCATGGTGCGAGCCGACCTCGGCCTGGCGCCGTGGGACGTCCTGCACCAGGGCGTCACCGGCCACGTCGACCTGACCATCGGACAGGTCACGATCCTCACCGGTGCGGTGGTGCTCCTGCTCTGGGTGCCGTTGAAGGAACGCCCGGGTGTCGGGACGCTCGCGAACGTCCTCGTCATCGGGCTCGTGGAGGACCTGGCGCTCGAGCTCATCGATCCCTTCGACGCACTGGCGCCGAGGATCGGGCTGCTCCTGCTCGGCGTGTACCTCTTCGGGCCCGGGTCGGGCTTCTACATCGGAGCCGGACTGGGCCCCGGCCCCCGCGACGGACTCATGACGGGGTTGGCCCGGCGGGGCGTCAGCGTGCGCGTGGCCCGAACGGTGATCGAACTGGTCGTGCTGGCCATCGGCTTCGCCCTCGGGGGAACGCTCGGCGTCGGCACGGTGCTGTTCGCGGCCACCATCGGGCCCAACGTGCACTGGCACCTGGATCGCATGCAGTTGCCCCGCCAGCTGCGAAGCGACGACGTGGTCCCACCAGCCTCGGCGACCTAGCGGGGCCGGCGAGGTGAACGAGTCGAGCGAGGTTCGTCTGTTCAGTCGAACCCGGGCGACGGGGCGGCGATGGTGACCAGCACCTGCCGCATCGTCACCTGTTCACCGGCTTGGACGTGCACGCCCTCGACCACCCCGTCGATGGTGGCCGCAACGGTGTGCTCCATCTTCATGGCCTCGACCACGGCCACCGGCTCACCAGCCCGCACCACCTGTCCGGGCGTCACCAGCACGCTGGCGGCCGTGCCCGGCATCGGACTGCGGACCGCGCCGTCGGCTTCGGCATCCTCGCCTGCGGCACGGAGGTTGACGGCGACCGCGGGGACGAGCTCCCAGGTCTGGCCGTGCCGTCCGATCCAGATGCTGCCCTCGGGGGTCAGCGCGTACGCGAACCGCATCGTGCGGTCGGAGGAGGAAACCACCATCTCGTCGCTGGTGAAGGCGGCGTCGACAACGCTGGGCTCCCCGTCATCGATGGCGAACTCCACCCCGCCGTCCACATGGCGCGCCCGCACCTCCACCCGACGCCCGTCGACCTCGAGGGCGCCGGTGATCCACGCTGCCTGCCCGAGCCGCCACCCGTCGACGGCGCTCCACGGACGCTGAGGGGCGCCAGGGTCACCGATGAGGCGGAGCCAACCGCCGGCGAGCGCCTCATCGGGGAGCGGGGGGAGCTCGATCGTGGCCTGCTCGACGAAGCCGGTGTCGTACGAACCCGCCCGGACCTCAGGGGTGTCGAGGAGGGCACCCAGGTACGCCACGTTGGTGGTGACCCCGAGGATGCTCGTGGCACGGAGAGCGCTCCGGAGCCTGGCCACCGCCTCGTCGCGGGTGTGGCCGCGCGCGATCACCTTTGACAGCATCGGGTCGTACGACGAGCCCACCACGGTGCCGAGGGCGAGTCCCGAGTCGACGCGGACCCCCTCGAGGGCAGGCTCCTGCAGGAGGCGGACGGTGCCACCCGTCGGCAGGAATCCGTTGGCTGGGTCCTCGGCGTAGATCCGTGCCTCGACGGCGTGCGCACTGGGACGGAGGTCGTCCTGCTTCCATGGGAGGGGTTCACCCGCGCTGATCCGAAGCTGCAACTCGACCAGGTCGATGCCGTAGGTCTCCTCGGTCACCGGATGCTCCACCTGCAGCCGGGTGTTCATCTCCATGAAGTAGAAGTCGTCGGCTCGGTCTCCACTGACGATGAACTCGACGGTGCCCACGTTCTCGTAGCCGCACGCCCGCGCCACTTCGACGGCCTGATGACCCATCGCGGCGCGCACCTCGGGGGTGATGAACGGCGATGGCGACTCTTCGATGATCTTCTGGTGGCGCCGTTGCAGGCTGCACTCGCGCTCGCCCAGGTGCACCACGGAACCGAATCGATCGGCCGCCACCTGGATCTCGATGTGTCGGGGGCGGGCGACGAAGCGTTCGATCAGCAGCGTGTCGTCCCCGAATGCCACCCGGGCCTCACGGCGGGCCGACGCGATGCTGGCCTCGAGCGTGTCGGGGTGCTCCACCAGGCGCATGCCCTTGCCCCCGCCGCCGGCGGACGGCTTCAGCAGCACGGGCATTCCCAGCTCGAGGGCCGCGGCCACCAGCTGGTCGTCGGACAGCCCCGGCTCGCCCCGACCGGGGACCACCGGCACGCCGGCTGCGGCGACGGTGTTCCGCGCCTGGATCTTGTCGCCCATCGCTGCGATCGCACCAGGACCAGGGCCGATGAACGTCACGCCGGCGTCGGTGCAGGCCCGGGCTAGCTCCGCGCTCTCGGAGAGGAAGCCGTACCCGGGGTGCAGCGCGTCGGCGCCGGCATCGAGCGCAGCGCGGATGATCCGGTCGACCGCTAGGTAGCTCTCCGACGGGGCCGACGGCCCGAGGCGGACGGCATGGTCGGCCACTGTCACGTGGCGTGCGCCAGCGTCCGCGTCGCTGTACACAGCCACCCCGGAGATCCCGAGGGTTCGCAAGGTACGAAGGACACGGACGGCGATCTCGCCCCGATTGGCCACGAGGACTCGAGAGAACATCGTCATCACATCCTGAACACGCCGTTGGTGACCGGTGCCAGCTCGCCGCCGCCGACCGCGTCGAGCGCGAGCCCGAGGACCATGCGGGTCTGCGAGGGCTCGATGATGCCGTCGTCCCAGAGGCGAGCGGTGGCGTAGTAGGGGTTGCCCTGGTGCTCGTACTGAGCCCGGATGGGCTCCTTGAACGCGGCCTCGTCGACCTCGGACCAGGCCTCGTCCCGTGCCTCGAGCTGCTCCCGACGAACGGTGGCGAGGACGGCGGCGGCTTGGTCGCCTCCCATCACCGAGATGCGGGCGTTGGGCCAGGTCCAGAGGAATCGCGGCGAGTAGGCCCGGCCGCACATGCTGTAGTTCCCGGCCCCGAACGAGCCCCCGATGATCACCGTGAGCTTGGGCACCCGAGCGCAGGCCACGGCGGTCACCATCTTGGCTCCGTGCTTGGCGATGCCCCCGGCCTCGTACTCCCGGCCCACCATGAACCCCGTGATGTTCTGCAGGAACAGGAGGGGGATGGCCCGCTTGTCGCACAGCTGGATGAAGTGCGCACCCTTCAAGGCCGACTCGGAGAAGAGCACGCCGTTGTTGGCCACGATCCCCACGGGGTGGCCGTGGATCCGGGCGAACCCGGTGACGAGGGTCTCCCCGTACGTGCGCTTGAACTCGGCGAACCGACTGCCGTCGACGAGCCTTGCGATCACCTCACGGACGTCGTACGGGACCCTGGGATCGGCGGGGATCACCGCATCGATCGATGCCGGGTCCACCGCAGGAGGCTCGACATCGGCCACCGGCCAGGGGGGAGCGGGGGAGGGTGGGACGGTTGCGACGATCGCGCGCACGGCGCGGAGGGCGTCCCGGTCATCGGTGGCCAGGTGGTCGACCACGCCTGACGTGGAGGCGTGGAGGTCACCTCCGCCCAGGTCCTCTGCGGTCACGATCTCGCCGGTGGCGGCGCGGACCAACGGCGGTCCGCCCAGGAAGATGGTTCCCTGGCCGCGGACGATGACGGCTTCATCGCTCATCGCGGGTACGTAGGCGCCCCCGGCGGTGCAGGACCCGAGCACGGCGGCGATCTGGGCGATGCCGAGACCGGACATCCGGGCCTGGTTGAAGAAGATGCGGCCGAAGTGCTCGCGATCCGGGAACACCTGGTCCTGCTCGGGGAGGAACGCGCCCCCGGAGTCGACGAGGTACACGCAGGGCAGACGGTTCTCGAGCGCGATCTCCTGCGCTCGAAGGTGCTTCTTCACCGTCATCGGGAAGTACGTGCCGCCCTTCACGGTGGCGTCGTTGGCGACGATCACGCACACCCGTCCGGCGATCCGTCCGAGTCCGGTGATGATCCCGGCGCCCGGCGCGTCGCCGTCGTACATCCCCTCCGCTGCCAGCGGTGACAGCTCGAGGAACGGAGAGCCCCGGTCGAGCAGCGAGTCGACCCGATCCCTCGGCAGGAGCTTCCCGCGTTCGACGTGTCGGGCGCGGATCCGTTCTGGTCCACCGAGCGAAGCCACGGCCGATCGGGCACGGAGCTCGGCCACGAGCGCACCCATCGCCGCAGCGTTGCCCCTCCCCGCATCGCCGCCCGCCTCGGGCGCGACCCGCAACACGGGCCAATCCTCCACCTTATCCATCATTAAGCTGTACCTTAGTCAGGATTAAGGAGGGTTGGTTGGGCGAGCGCAGACCGCAACGGACGTCGACCGATCGACCATCGGTGTTCTCGCTACCGGCCGGGCGTTCGCGGCGGGAGGAGATCCTCGATGCAGCCGCCAGCGTCTTCGCCGAGCGGGGGTTCTCGGCCACGACCATGGACGCCGTTGGGGCAGCGTGCGGCGTCTCAGGACCTGCGCTCTACCACCACTTCGCTTCGAAGGAATCGATCCTCGGCGAGATGCTGGTGGCCATCAGTCGCCACCTGGTGACGCAGGGCGCGTCCATCGTCGCTGAGGGACGCGACCCGAGTTCCACCGTCGCTGGCTTGGTCGACGCCCACGTCGACTTCGCGGTGACACGGGCTGAGCTGATCGCGGTCCAGTTCCGGGATCTGATCCACGCCGACGAGAGGGACCAGCGCGTCGTGCGCAGGTTGCAACGCCAGTACGTGGAGCTCTGGGTCGAGGCTCTGGTCCGGGCTGCACCCGGGGTGGACGTGTCGCAGGCGCGCGCCACGGTCCACGCGATGTTCGGCCTGCTCCATTCGACGCAGCACTCCACCGCCTTGCCGGCGGCGCCGATGCGGGAACTACTCAGGGCCCTGGCGTGGCGGCTGCTCGACCCCGGGACGCTCACTGATGCCCTCCCGCCAGCCTCGGCGACCTAGCGCCGCCGAGCGCGCCCTAAGGTGCGCCCCATGGTCGATCACGTCGAGGTCTCGCGGGACATCAAGGCTCCCCCGATGGCGGTGTGGGCCGCCATCAGCGATGTCACCCGCATGGGCGAATGGTCGCCCGAGTGCCACACCTGCAGCTGGAACGACGAGGCGACCGGTCCGGCCGTCGGCGCGAAGTTCACCGGTCACAACCGCAACGGTGAGTTCGAGTGGTCCACCGAGTGCGAGATCACCGAGTGCGTTCCCGGGGAGGTGTTCGCCTTCGACGGCGTGTTCGGCGACCTCCGCTTCGCCAAGTGGGCCTACCGGATCCAGCCCGTCGACGGCGGTTCCCGGGTCACCGAGACCTGGGACGACGGACGTCCCGCCGAGGTCATCGAGTTCACGACGTCGATCTCCGGCGTCGCTGACCGCGGCGAGCACAACCGGCAGGGCATGGAGCGGACGCTCGACCGCCTCGCGGCAGCGCTGGAGAGCTAGCGGCGGGTCCGTGGACCAGGCTCGGCCTGCGCGCCGTCGTCCGATGGCGGCGATTCCCGCCAGCTGGGATGCGGTGGATGCCGATTGGATGACCGACGCCCTGGCGGCCTCGTTCCCAGGAGCAGTCGTTGCTGACGCCCAGCTGGCCCTGCGTGACGACGGGACCAACCGCCGCGCCCGTTTCCGGCTGTCCTACGCCGACGGGGAGGGGCCGGCGACGGTGTTCCTGAAGGCGTCGGACCTCGACCACGCGGCGTTGAACGCCGCCACCGGGGGCCTGTTCAACGAAGCGAAGCTGTTCCGGACCGGCGCGCACCTCCCGGTCGACCACCCCCAGGTCCACCACGTGGTGATCGACGAACCGAAGCTGGACTTCATCCTCGTCATGGAGGATGTCGTCGCCCGCGGCGCGGACCCACGCGACGCCACCCGCCCTCTGACCGTCGAGCAGGCCGAACACGGGGTGCGCGCGCTGGCCCGCCTCCACAGCGCCTACTGGGGCCATCGGTTGAGGAGCATCCCGGAGCTGTCCTGGGTCGAACCGTTCACCGCCACCTACGAGCTGGCTCGTGGCATCGAGATCGGCAAGGACAAGGTGGGTGACCTGCTCCCACCTGAGATCGCTCGGCTGTCCGGCACGGAGATCGACGACCTCTGGCACCGCTTCGTGCCGACGGTCACGACCGGCGAGCAGACGCTGCTCCACGGCGACCCGCACATCGGCAACACCTACGTGTGCCCGGACGACGACATCGGGTTCCTCGACTGGCAGGTCGTGCACGAAGGCCACCCGTCGCTCGACCTCGCCTACTTCGTGCAAGGCGCGCTCACCATCGAGGACCGGAGAGCAGCGGAGCCCGGGCTGATCGACGCCTACCTCGAGAACCTCGACCTGCCCGTCGACGAGCGACCGGAACGAGCCGACCTCTGGCTGCGGTACCGAGCCGCCGCCTCGTACGGCATGGCCCTATGGCTCGCCACAGCTGCATCGCGATGGCAACGCCGCGAGGTCTCGATCGCGCTGGCCTCCCGGTACGCGCAGGCCGCAGTCGATCTCGATGCCACGGCGGCGGTGGGTCTGAAGATCTGACCCCTACCGTTCGCAGCCGCTCGACGGGATGATGGGGGCGATGGATCCGCACGTGACGCTCGCCGACGTGCGGGCTGCCGCTCAGCGCATCGCCGGCCACGTCGAGCGCACCCCCAGCGCCCTCTCTCGGACCCTGTCCGAGATCCTCGGGGTCGACGTCGTGCTGAAGCAGGAGAACCTCCAGTTCACGGCGGCGTTCAAGGAGCGCGGTGCGGCCAACCGGCTCGCGCTCCTCGATGCCGACGAGCGTGAGCGAGGGGTGCTGGCGGTGTCGGCGGGCAACCACGCCCAGGCCGTGGCTCACCACGCGGCCCGCCTCGGGATCGACGCCACGATCGTGATGCCGGCGACCACCCCGTTCGTCAAGGTCCACCGGACCCAGCTCCTCGGGGCTCGGGTGGTGCTCGCCGGCGATGACCTGGCCGCGGCCTTCGCCGCCGCCGAGCGCATCGTGGCCACCGAGAACCGGATCCTGATCCATCCCTACGACGATCCAGCAGTGATCGCGGGGCAGGGGACCGTGGCCCTCGAACTCCTCGAGGATCACCCCGACCTGGGTGCGCTCGTGGTGCCGGTGGGCGGTGGGGGCCTCCTCGCCGGGATCGCCGTGACCGCGCACGCGCTCCGGCCAGAGGTGTTGCTGGTCGGAGTCCAGAGCGACCGGTTCCCGTCGATGCTCGCAGCGGTGGCCGGCGAGGCACCTTCCGTCGGTGGCACCACCGTGGCCGACGGGATCGCCGTGCCGCAGGCCGGGTCGATCACGGGACCGATCATCCGGACCCGAGTCGACCTGCTGCGGACGGTGACCGACGACGAGGTCGAGACCGCCATGAACCTCTTGCTCGAGGTCGAGAAGGTGGTGGTCGAGGGTGCCGGTGCCGTCGGGATCGCCGCCCTGCTCGAACCCGACGACGAGCTCCGCCGCCAGCTCCAGGGCCGCCAGGTCGGTGTGGTGCTCAGCGGTGGCAACGTCGACCCGCGCCTGCTGGCCTCGGTGATCATGCGCGGCCTGCTCCGGACCGGTCGCCTCGCTCGCCTCGTGGTCGACATGGCCGACGCGCCCGGCAGCCTCGGTGCGCTGACGTCCGCACTCGGCCGCGCCGGCGCCAACATCGTCGAGCTGGTCCACGACCGCATGCTCCTTGACCTCTCGGCCCGCGCTGTGGAAGTGGAGGTGGTCGTCGAGACGTTCGACCGCCCGCACCTCGAGCGCGTCGTGGGCGAGCTCGTCGCCGCCGGCTTCCGCACCACCGTCGCCGAGACCCGTTGATGCCCAAGTCGACGGCCACGTCGAGGTGATCCCCGCGATGTCTCGGGAACCATCGGGACGCTTCGGACGACCTTCTACGAAACCCCCTCGCAAAGGAGCACCATCGTGGGCCAGTCCAGGTTCCTCAAGGCCACTGCAGCCGGCGTCCTCGCCGTCGCTGCCTCACTGACCGCCCTCACCGGCAACGCGGCGGCGCACGTCAGCGCCAGCGGTGAGATCGCTCCCGGGGCCAACGGCACCGTCACCTTCACCGTGCCCAATGAGCGGGACGACGCCAACACCGTCCGCCTCGAGGTCAAGATCCCCGACGAAGCGCCCCTCGGCTCGCTGCGAGTGAAGCCGAAGCCCGGCTGGACCATCACCACGACCACCCGCACGCTCGCCGAGCCCGTGGAGGTGTTCGGGAACCCCGTCACCGAGGTCATCGACACGATCGTCTGGCAGGCCGACGGTCCCGGGATCGCGCCCGACCAGTACGACACCTTCGAGGTGCGCGGCGGCCCGTTCCCGGACGATGCCGAGCGCGTGGCCTTCCCCGCCGTCCAGACCTACAGCTCCGGCGAGGAGGTCGCCTGGATCGAGCTCGCCGCTGAAGGCGCCGAGGAGCCCGAGCACCCGGCGCCCGTGCTCACGCTCACCGAGGCGGACGGTGCCGCAGGTGGGGGCGACCACGGGGGCCCCGCTGACGACGAGGCCGACAGCGACGACGACGAGGCCGCCCCGGCCGCCGGTGACACGAGCGACGACGACAGCGACAGCAGCACCGGCATCGCCATCGCCGCCCTGGTCGCCGGCATCCTCGGCATCGCCGTCGGCGGTGTGGCCCTGGCCAAGTCCCGCCCCGCCCCCTGACCCCCCAGAAGGGACCAACGCGGCGTGGTCAGCGGGTGATGATGGCCTCGTAGGCCGCGAGGGCGGCGCCGATCGGTTCGTCGAGAGTCCGGTCGCTGTCGGAGCTGACGAGCACCGGGCGCTCCTGGAGCCAGGGAAGGGCGCTCGAGGGAACCCTTTCGCCACCGAAGTTCACCGCCACCAGTCGCTCGTCCGTCTCGTGCCGGCGCCGATGGGCCAGCACGTCGGGCGCGTCGGGGGTGTCCAGCAGCTCGAGGTCGCCGAGCTGTAGCGCCGGCGAGCTTCGACGGGTGGTGAGGACCTGGCGGTAGAGGTGGAGGATCGACCGGTCGTCGGCGCGTTGGGCCTCCACGCTGCGGTGGGCGGCCTCGGGCGGGAACGGCAGCCACGGGTCCGCACCGGCCCAGCCGTGACCGGGCTGACTGGTCCACGGCAGCGGCGCCCGGCAGCCGTCGCGCCGCCCGCCTTCGGGATCGGCCACCCGGTCGGGCGGGACGACGGCGTCCTCCAGCCCGAGCTCCTCGCCCGCGTAGAGGAACGGGGTCCCCTGGAGGGTGAGGAGCAGCACGGCGGCGGCCCGGGCGATGCGCTCGTCACCCCCGTAGCGCGTGCGGTGCCGGGCGTTGTCGTGGTTGGAGAGGACCCACGTCGGCCAGTGGCCGTCGGCGACGAAGGCCCGAGCCGCGGTCTCGATGTTCCGCCGCCAGCTCGACGCTCGCCACCGGGAGAACATCGGCAGGAAGTTGAAGGCCAGGTGCAGCTCGTCACCGGACCCGTGGTAGGTCGCCACCCGCTCGGGGTCGAGGAGGTAGACCTCGCCGACCGCCACCCGCTCGTCGGGATAGCCGTCGAGCACCGAACGGATCGAGCGCAAGTGGTCGTGGGTGCGGGGAACGTCGATGAAGGGGACCGGTGCCTGCTGTTCGTCGGCAGTGAGGTCGGGGAGGTCGGCGCCCTTGCCGATGGCGTGCACGACGTCCATCCGGAACCCGTCGACGCCACGGTCGAGCCAGAACCGCAGGGTGTCGAGCATGGCCTCGCGCAGCTCGGGCTCATCCCAGTTCAGGTCGGGCTGCTCGGGGGTGAAGAGGTGGAGGAACCAGGCCTCGGTGGCATCGTCCCACGACCATGCCGGCTCGCCCGGGGGGAAGGCCCGCTTCCAGTCGTTGGGTCGCTCGTCGGGGGTGCCGTCCCGCCACACGTACCAGTGCCGCTTGGGATCGTCGCGCGACGAGCGGGCGGCGAGGAACCACGGGTGCTGGTCGCTGCTGTGGTTCGGCACCCAGTCGAGCAGCACCCGCAGGCCGAGGCGGTGGGCCTCCGCGATGAGGTTGTCGATGTCCGCGAGCGTGCCGAAGGTCGGGTCGATGTCGCAGTAGTCGCTGACGTCGTAGCCGTGGTCGACCATCGGGGACCGGAACACCGGCGACAGCCAGACGGCGTCCACCCCGAGCCAGGCCAGGTGGTCGAGGCCGTCGATGATGCCTCGGAGGTCGCCGACCCCGTCGCCATCGGTGTCGCGGAAGCTGCGGGGGTACACCTGGTACACCACCGCCGACTGCCACCACGGCGGCTCGGTCACGAGGGTCCTCCTTGGTCGAGCGTCGGCTCGGACCCTACCGGCCACCTAGGGTCCCGCTCGGTGGACGACGAGGTGGAGCAGGGGGAGCTGACCGATGCGCTCCACGAGGTCGCGCCCGGGGTGCCCGACTCGGCCGCCGAGCCCGAGCCCACCCCGAGTCGAGTGGCCCGCTGGGCGCTCGGCCTCGGCGTCGTTGTGGTGCTCGTCGCCTTCGTCGGGGTGCTCGTGGCGACCGGCGCGTTCGAGACCATCAGCGACCGGGACGAGCTCGAGCGGATCGTCGACGACGCCGGACTGTGGGGACCGCTGCTGTTCCTCGCCCTGATGGTCACCTTCGTGCCCCTCAACGTGCCGGGGCTCGTGTTCGTGATCCCCTCGACCACCCTGTTCGGCCGCCCGGCGGGAGTGGTGCTCTCGCTGGCGGGGGGCTTCCTGGCCAGTTGGATCGGGGTGGTGGCGGCCCGCCGCTTGGGGCGCCACCGGGTCGAGGCCCGCATGCCGGAGCGGCTACTGCGACTCGAACAGCGGCTGTCGGCGCGCGGCTTCTGGGCCGTGGTCGTGAGCCGCATGTTCACGTTCCTCTTCCAGCCGATCGACTGGCTGTGGGGCCTGTCGAGCCTGCCGATGCGGACCGTGCTGGTCGGCACCTTCATCGGGCTCATCCCGCCGACGATGGTGATCGCGCTCACCGGCGGCGGGCTCGTCGACCTCGTGCTCTGAGGCCGGCGGACCCCGAGGGCTGCCGGTTCGACGCCTAGTTGGTGATCAGGTCGCCGAGGCCGGTGAGCTCGAAGATGAACCGGGACCGCTCGCTCGGGTTGCAGAACAGCAGGGCGCGGGAGCTCATCTCGAACGAGCGTCGAGCGGCCACGAGCGCTCCGAGGCCCGTGGAGTCGATGAAGCTCACCTCGCCGAGATCGACGAGCACGGTGCGGAAGGCCGGGTCGAGCTGGTCCAGGCACGTGCGGAGCGTGGTGACCGTGGCGACGTCGAGCTGGCCCTCGAGGTGGAGGCGGGCGCTCTTGCCCTTCGGGGTCACCGTCACGGTGAGGAGGGCGTCGTCCGCGCACGGCTGTGCGGGTTCCGGACCATCGGTGGCGAGGGGTTGGGTGGGGGAGCCGAGCGCAGACATGGCCGCCCGCTACCCATTGG
>JALYWQ010000420.1 GCA_030852625.1 Actinomycetota bacterium | reverse complement strand
GTGACGGGGTCGTCGGCGGCGTCGCCGTAGCGGGTCCCCATGACGCCGGAGCTGGTCTCGGGTTCGGCGATGGTCATGTGGCGCTCCTGCTCTCGTGTTGCGAACAGGTTACAACGCGTCACATGGTTGTCAACTGAGCAGGCCCTCCAGGCGGTCCCCCTCGATGCGGGCGAACTTGCGCCTCCCGTTCGAGCGGGCGAGCACGGCCACCTCGAGCTCGCGTCCCGTGAGGGTGCGATCGGGGCCGGTGAGGGCGTCGACCGCCGCGCGGAGGGCGCCGGAGAGGTCGAGGTCCTCGCGCCAGGACTCCTCCAGTCGCCCGGTGATGGCGTCGGCCTCGCCGCCCAGCACCGAGAAGCGGTCCTCGTCGACCACCGAGCCGTCGTAGAGGATGTGGAACACCTGGTCCTGGGTGGGGTCGGCGCCCACCTCCGCGACGAGGATCTCCACCTCCATCGGCTTCATCTCGTGGGTGAAGATCTGACCGAGCATCTGGGCGTAGGCGTTGGCCAGGCTCCGGGCGTCGACGTCCTCACGGCTGTAGCTGTAGCCCTTGAGATCGGCGTGGCGGACCCCCGCGATGCGCAGCTGGTCGAACTCGTTGTACTTGCCGACCCCCGCGAAGGCGATGCGGTCGTAGATCTCGCTCACCTTGTGCAGGGTGGCGGAGGTGTTCTCGGCGGCGATCAGGATGCCGTCGACGTAGAGCACGGCGACGGCGCTGCGACCCCGGGCGATGCCCTTCCGCGCGTAGTCGGCGCGGTCCTTCATCACCTGCTCGGGTGCGACGTAGAACGGCATGTTCATGTGCCTGCGGCCTCCGTCCCGCCGGTCTGCTGGGCGGCAAGGGCGCCGAGCAGGTCTTCGAACCGACTGCGGATCTCGGTGTCGTCGAGCCGGGTGAACCCGTCAGCGGTGATGGTGGCGACCACCGGGAAGATCCCTCGGATGAGATCGGGCCCGCCGGTGGCGGAGTCGGCGTCGGCGGCCTGCCAGAGGGCCTGGAGGGCGAGGTCGACGACCTGGTCCTGGGTGAGACCGTCCCGGAAGCCGAGCTTGGTGACCGTGCCGGCGTGGAGGCTGCCGGAGCCGGTGCTGGCGTGGTCAGCCTCCTCGTAGCGGCCACCGGTGACGTCGTACTGGAAGAGCCGGCCGACGCCGCGGCGCAGGTCGTAGCCGGCGAAGAGCGGCACCACAGCCAGGCCCTGCATGGCGGCCGGGAGGTGGTTGCGCACCATCACGCCGAGTTGGTTGGCCTTGCCCTCGAGGGAGAGCATCGAGCCCTCGACCTTCTCGTAGTGCTCGAGCTGGAGCTGGAAGAGCTTCACCATCTCCATGGCCGGGCCCGCCGCGCCGGCGATGGCCACGCCGCTGTGACGGTCGGCCGGGAACACCTTCTCCATGGCCCGGTGGGAGATGAGGTTGCCGGAGGTGGCCCGCCGGTCGCCGGCCATCAGCACGCCGTCGGCGTAGCGGATGGCCACCACCGTGGTGGCGTGGGTGACCTGGAGGGGCGACCCGTTGTCGGGCAACGCATCTGCCGGCCGCACCCGGCGGAGCAGCTCAGCGAAGCTCGGCCCGGGATCGTCCGAAGCCGTGAAAGTCGGAAGCGTCATACAAGAGGCGAGGCTAGCGAGGTCTGACCCGCTCGCCGCCAAGCCGCCAGGATGGAGCCACTGCCGCTCACAACCAAGTCAGCGGAAATCGCGCCCCGGCCCCGACGGCATGATCCTCGTAGCATGTCTCGGTGGATGCTGCCCGTGTGTTCCGGCCGCTCGGAGCGCCCACGATCGCGGTCGCACTCGTCCCCGTACTCTGGACCATCGCCTGGTGGGGATTCGCCGATGGCGGGTTGGCGGTGGCCGCCGGTTCGGCCTGCCTACTCGCGACGTTGGGGATTCTCGCGGTGCTGCGCTCGATATCGGTCACGTTCAGCCCCACCGGAGTTCAGCTGCGGGGTCTTGGCCGGTCGAGCGAACTGACACCCCCAACTGCGTGGGCGCGGGAAGAGCGGCAAATCCTAGGCATCCGCTACACCGCATACTCCTGGGTTGAGGATGGCGAGGCCCGGTCTCAATCCACGCTGTGGTTTCGCCGTCGAGAGCGTGTGGAACTCGCCGCGCTCGTGGACGAACACTTCGTCGACAACCCGAGACTCGCCCCCGCGCGCCTGCCTTCGGGTCGCCGATGGTATGGACAACCACCGCTGACCCTGATCCTCGCGGCCGGGGCCGGAATCGGACTAGCGGTCTCCTGGTTCGTCTACACCGATGGTTCCGTCACCACGAGGTCGTTCTATGCGTTCCTCGCGTTGCTGGTCGGCGGCTCTCTCGGCTATCAAGCGGGCGACTGGTTGCACCGCGACCGATGATCGTGCCTACGACGCGGATCGTTCCAGGTATTCGGCGGCCTTTCGAAGCAGTTCCGGGTCGTCCCGTAGGTGCCCGATGGCCTGGTTGCACGACTGGCACAACAGACCCCGGATCGCGCCGGTGCCGTGGCAGTGGTCGAGATGGAGCTTGCCCAACGTGTCCGGCAGAACGCCACAGACGGCGCACCCGCCGCTCTGCCGTTCAAGCATCTCGTCGACCTGGTCAGCGGTCAGCCCATAGGTGCGCCGGTAGTACAGGTCTCGCATCGCCCGCTTGCGCTCCGGCCGGTTCCGGTACTCCGCTCGGTACGCCGCCACTCGCTCGGGGTTGTTCAACGCCCACTGACGAGCTCGCTCGACTGCCGTCGCCGAGTCGTAACGCAGTCGCGCCTGCTCCTTGAAGCACGGCTTGCATTCGCTTCGGCGACCGTCGCGCATGCCATTGGCTCGATAGAACTCGACCTCCGGCTTGCCCTCACCGCAGATTCGACACCGCTTCTCCATGGCACTCCCCATTGTCAGTGGGGAAGCACGCTGAGCCTACGGACGCAGTGTGACAGTCAGCCTGAAGCGGTGCGATCGAGCGCAAACGAGGCTTGTACGCAATCTCATTCGCCACCCTTCTGGACGTAGCTTTTTACGAAATCCTCTGCGTTCGACTCGAGCACCTCGTCGATTTCGTCCAACAAATCGTCGAGCTCGGCTTTGATCTTCTCGCCTTGTTCGGACTTCGCCGGCGCCTCGTCGACGACCTCGTCGGCCTTGGCGGGGGCCTGCTTCTTCTTCTGCTCTCGCTCAGCCATGGATGGTCCTTCGGTCGGTCATTGCCCGAGCTTGTCGAGCAGATCGGCAGCGCTCTCGCACGTATCGATGAGGCTAGCCACGTGGGCGTGGGTTCCACGCAGCGGTTCCATCATCGGGACCCGCCGCAACGGGTCGCCACCGACGTCGAACACCAACGAGTCCCAGTTGGCGGCCACGATGTTCTCCGGCCAGCGCTGCAGGCAGCGACCCCGGAAGTAGGCGCGGGTGTCGAGCGGCGGGTTGGTCATCGCGGCGTCGATCTCCTCGGCCCCGGCGATCCGCTCGAGCCCGACGCGGGCCGCCAGCGACTTGTCGGCCCGCAGGTCGTGGTACTGCAGGTCCATCGCCGCCAGCCGGGCGTCGTCCCAGCGCAGGTCGTGGCGCTCGCGGTAACCGTCGATCACCCGGTGCTTGGCCACCCAGTCGACCTGCGCCGCGACCGAGCCGGGGTCCGACTCGAGACCGGTGAGCACAGCCTCCCAACGACGGAGCACCTCGCGGCCCACGTCGTCGCCACCGATCGAGTCCAGCCCGTGCTCTTCGGCGAACTTGCGGGCCCGGTCGAGGTACTCCCACTGCATCTCGAGCGCCGTCATCGACGTGCCGTCCACGAGGTCGATCGGCTGCTGCAGGGTCATGTCGTACGACACCTGCCGGAGGGCCTGCACGGGACGAGCCGGGGTGAGCTCCCGGCGCAGCCAGCCGTCCTCGATCATCGACAGCACCAGCGCAGTGGTGCCGACCTTCAGGAAGGTGGCCACCTCGGACAGGTTGGCGTCGCCCACGATCACGTGGAGGCGGCGGTACTTCTGGGCGTCGGCGTGGGGCTCGTCGCGCGTGTTCACGATCGGCCGCTTCAGCGTGGTCTCGAGGCCGACCTCCTCCTCGAAGAAGTCGGCCCGCTGAGTGAGCTGGTAGGGCACGTCGGCGCTCGCGGTGCCGGGGACCTCGGTCCCGACCTTGCCGGCACCCGTGAAGATCTGGCGGCTGATGAAGTGCGGCGTGATGTGGGTGACGATCTTCGAGAACGGGACCTGGCGGTCCATGAGGTAGTTCTCGTGGCAGCCGTAGCTGTTGCCCTTGCGGTCGGAGTTGTTCTTGTAGACGACCACCTCCTGGCCCGGCGGCAGGATGGCGGTGGCGGCGGCCATCGACCGCTGCAGGATCTGCTCGGCAGCCCGGTCGAACACCACGATGCTTCGCGGGTCGGCGCACTCGGGGGTGCTCAGCTCCGGGTGGGCGTGGTCGACGTAGTAGCGAGCGCCGTTGGTGAGCACGGCGTTGACGAGGTGCGTCTCGATCTCGGGCGGCAGGGCCCCCTCGGCGGCGAACCCGCGAGCGTCGTTGCCGGGGTGCTCGTCCTCGAAGTCCCACCCGACCCGCGCCGGTGAGCCGGCCCGCGGTGACCCAGCCGCCTCGCGCGCCAGGTCCTGCAGGTAGGCGTTGATGAGCACGGACGAGGCCGCGATCGGGTTCGACTCGCCACCTCGGATGAGGATGCCGAACTCCGTCTCGAGACCGAGGACCTTCTGGATCGCCATTCGGTCGCAGCCCTAGAGGTACTGGCCGGTGGTCACTCGCTCGATCGACCGGCCACCCTGCGGCTTGGCGTCGGTGTCCTTCTGGACGATCGTGCGCACGTAGACGATGCGCTCGCCCTTCTTGCCGGAGATCTTGGCCCAGTCGTCCGGGTTGGTGGTGTTCGGGAGGTCCTCGTGCTCCTTGAACTCCTGGTGGATCGACTCGATCAGGTCGTCGGTGTTGATCCCCTTCGTGCCGCCCCCCAGCAGTCGCTTGATGGCGAGCTTCTTGGCTCGGCGCACGATGTTCTCGATCATGGCCCCGGACGAGAAGTCCTTGAAGTACATGACCTCCTTGTCGCCGTTCTGGTACGTGACGTCGAGGAACTGGTTGGCCTCGTCGGTGCGGTACATCTCGGCGGCGGTGGTCTCGATCATGCTCTGCACGGCCTTGGCCGGGTCGCCCCCACCGAGGTTGGCGACGGTGGCCTCGTCGAGCGGCAGGTCGGTGGTGAGGTAGCGGGCGAAGATCTGCGCTGCGGCCTCCTCGGTGGGCCGCTCGATCTTGATCTTCACGTCGAGCCGACCCGGGCGGAGGATGGCGGGGTCGATCAGGTCCTCGCGGTTCGTGGCGCCGATGACGATCACGTTCTTCAGGCCCTCGACGCCGTCGATCTCGACGAGCAGCTGCGGGACGATCGTGGACTCCATGTCCGACGAGACGCCCGAGCCGCGGGTGCGGAACATCGAGTCCATCTCGTCGAAGAAGATGATGACCGGCCAGCCCTCCTCGGACTTCTCGCGCGCCCGCTGGAACACGAGGCGGATCTGCCGCTCGGTCTCGCCGACGTACTTGTTGAGGAGCTCGGGGCCCTTGATGTTGAAGAAGTACGACCGCACGACGCTGTCGCCGGTGGTGGCCGCCACCTTCTTGGCCAGGCTGTTGGCGACGGCCTTGGCGATGAGGGTCTTGCCGCAGCCCGGCGGGCCGTAGAGGAGGATGCCCTTCGGTGCCGGCAGCTTGTGCTCGGCGAAGAGGTCCTGGTGGAGGAACGGCAGCTCGACGGCGTCGGCGATCTGCTCGATCTGGTCGTCGAGGCCGCCGATGTCCTCGTAGTCGATGTCAGGCACCTCTTCGAGGGCCAGGTCCTCGACCTCGGGACGGGGCAGCTTCTCGAGCAGCAGCCCGGAGCGGGGGTCCATGAGGACGGTGTCGCCGTTGCGAAGGCGCTCGGTCTGGAGCTCCTCGATGAGCTCGACCACCCGCTCCTCATCGGCCCGGCCGACGATCAGCGCTCGATACTGGTCGAGGCGCTCCTTGAAGACCACGACCTCGCCGGTGGACTCGGCACCCCGGGCCAGGACGACGTTGAGGGACTCGTTGAGCACGACCTCGGCGCCACGGGCCAGCGGCTCGTCGCCGAGCTCCGGGTGCACCGCGACGCGCACCTTGCGGCCACCGGTGAACACGTCGACGGTGCCGTCCTCGTTGTGGCCGACGATGGTGCCGTAGGCCGACGGCGGCTGGGTGAGCTTGTCGACCTCTTCACGGAGCGCCGCGATGTGATCGCGCGCCTCCCGCAGGGTGTAGGTCAGCTTCTCGTTCTGCGAGACGGCCTGGGACAGCTGGCCCTTGGTCTCCAGCAGGCGCTCCTCGAGGGTGCGGACCCGCTTGGGGGCGTCCTGCAGCCGCTTCCGGAGCGTGAGCACCTCTTCCTCGAGCGCACGCGCGTGCTCGTGGAGATCGGCCAGCTCGTCGCTGCCGCCATGCTCGTCGGTCTCGTCGACGGGGACCACCTCCTGCTGCATCGTCGCTTGCGCGGACCCTACACCTGGATTTCCCGGATCCGTACCCGTGGAATTTGTCTCGTGATTGCCGTGGTAATTCCCGAAGGCGCTAGGCTGACCGTCGTAACGGCACCCCATCGCCCAACTCCGAGGTAGCCCCATCATGAAGGTCTGGATCGACCAGGATCTCTGCACCGGCGACGGTCTCTGCGAGGAGATCGCCCCCACCGTGTTCACCCTCCTCGACGACGGCCTGGCCTACGTGAAGGACGGCGACAAGGTGCTGTCCGACCCGGGCGGCGCCGAGGGCATCGCCCCCGTGCCGGCCGGCCAAGAGGAAGCCACGATCGAGTCCGCCGAGGAGTGCCCCGGCGAGTGCATCTTCATCGAGGTCGACTGAGCAACCTCGTCGCAGGGCTCCGGGCTCGCCGGTAGCCAGCACCGAACGAGGCAACGATCTGATCGACGGGTCCCTCCGGGGGCCCGTCGTCGCGTCTGGCGACGGGTAACGTGCCCGGCGTGGCACGACGGACTCGCACCACTCGGCGGCCTCCATGGCACGCCGACTCCGGCTCCTCCCTGGCGCTGACGCCCGGCAGGGCCTGGTCGCGCTCGTCCTGAACTCCTCCACGAGCCTCGGCGCCGGCGCCGTGCTCGGGAGCCTCACCGAGACCTTCGAGCGCCGCCCGGGCCTGCTCGTGCTCGTACCCGCGGCCATCGGGCTCCGGGGCAACGTGTTCGGATCGCTCGGCAACCGGGTCTCGACGTCGATCCATGCCGGCGAGCTGCAGCTCCGCCTGCGCCGGTCGACGCTCCTCGGCCAGAACGTCCTCGCCTCCAGTGCCCTCACCCTCGGCATGTCGGCGCTGCTCGTCCTCATCGTCGCTCTCGTGTCGACGGGCATGGGTCTCGGCCACACCATCGGGCTGGCCGACCTGGCCCTGGTGTCGGTCGGCGGCGGCGCGATCGCGTCCCTGCCGGTGCTCGCCGCCACCCTCGGACTGGCGTCCGGTGCGGTGCGGTTCGGCTGGGACCTCGACAACGTGTGCGCCCCTCTCGTCTCCACGCTGGGCGACGTGCTCACCCTGCCGGCGCTCTGGTTGGCCACCGGCCTGCTCGGGATGGGGTTGGTGACCTCCGGGCTCGGCTGGGGCCTGGCCCTGGCCGCGTTGGTGGCCCTCGGCTTCGGCATCGGGTCGTCCCTCCCCCAACTCCGGCGCATCGTCCGCACGTCGCTGCCGGTGCTCCTCGCAGCGGGGACGATCAGCGCCCTGGCCGGCGTGGTGCTCGAACGCCGGCTGGTGACCTTCAGCGCCCTCCCCGCCCTCCTGATCCTGGTGCCGGCCCACCTGTCGAGCGCGGGTGCGCTCGGTGGCATCCTCTCCGGTCGGCTCTCGAGCCAGCTCCTGCTCGGCCTCGCTCCCCCGTCGGCCGTCCCGTCGAAGGCCGCCCGCCAGGACCTGGCTCTCGTCGCCGGGCTCAGCATCCCCGTGTTCACCCTCAACGGCCTCGGCGCCTGGGCCGTCGCCCACCTGCTCGGCCAGAGCTCACCCGGCATCGGCTACCTCGTGGGAGCGTCGCTCCTCGGTGGCGTCAGCGCCATGGTGGTCGTGGTGGCCATCGCCTACTACGGCGCCATCGCCGCCGTCCGCACCGGCATCGACCCCGACACCTACGGCATCCCCCTCGTCAGCTCCACGGTCGACCTCGTCGGCGCTCTGACCCTCATCGTCGCGATAGCGGTGCTGGGCCTCACGTAACTGTCTGGCAGCTTCGGTCGGGAGGGGGCGCCGTAGCGGCGGCAACACAACCACCCGAACTGACAGCGAAAACGACACACGCGCGTGTCGATCGCCGCGTCAGTTCGCCGCGTTCTGCCCGCGTTGCGCTGGGCGGAACTGCAACCTGCGCGAGCGAACCTGCGGGTCGTGGTACCCCGAAACCGGCACCAGGACCCTCGGGTTGCCCAACCCCGGCGAACCTGCGGGTGTCCATCCCTCCGAGCCGGCACCAGGACCCTCAGATTGGGGTTCGGCGGACGTGACGACCGGCGCCGCTACGTGGCGCTCGGCCGGGGGCGTTCCACGCCGCCGGCCTAAGGGCGCGTCTCGTTCCGCTCTTGCCGGCTTCGCCGGCGGGCCGCTCGGGCCCGTCCGCTACGGGGCCAGGGCCTCCGCTCACGCGGAGGACCTGCACCCTGCCCTCACCGGCGCTTGGGGGAAACGGTGCGGCGGCCTGCGGC
>JALYWQ010000026.1 GCA_030852625.1 Actinomycetota bacterium | reverse complement strand
GCAGCCTCGACGACATCGTCGGCCAGGAGCAGCTGCTCGGGCCCGGCAAGCCCCTGCGTACCCTGGTGGAGGCCGACCGCCTCTCGTCGGTGATCCTCTGGGGCCCTCCCGGCACGGGCAAGACCACCCTCGCCCAGGCCATCGCCGCCCACACGGCCAAGGCCTTCGAGCAGCTCTCGGCCGTGAGCGCCGGGGTGAAGGATGTCCGGGAGGTGCTGGAACGGGCCCGGCAACGCCTCGGGGAACGGGGCCGGGGCACGATCCTGTTCCTCGACGAGGTCCACCGGTTCTCGAAGTCGCAGCAGGACGCCCTCCTGCCAGGGGTCGAGAGCGGCCTCATCACCCTGATCGGCGCCACCACCGAGAACCCCTTCTTCGAGGTCAACCCGCCCCTACTGTCGCGATCCACCCTCTTCCGGCTCGAGGCCCTCGACGAGGACGCCGCCCGGGCCCTCATCCACCGGGGGTTGCAGGCCGAAGGGGCCACCGCCGACGAGCCCGCCGTCGCCCACCTCGCCGGGCACGCCAACGGCGACGGCCGCCACGTGCTGACCAGCCTCGAGGTGGCCGTGGCCATCGCCCGGGCCCGCTCGCAGCCGCCGGCCATCACCCTTCCCGACGCCGAAGCGGCCCTGGGCACGAAGGCCCTCCGCTACGGCCGGGACGAGCACTACGACGTGATCTCGGCGTTCATCAAGAGCATCCGGGGCAGCGACCCCGACGCCGGCCTCTACTGGCTGGCCCGCATGCTCGAGGCCGGCGAGGACGCCCGCTTCATCGCTCGCCGCCTGGTGATCCTCGCCAGCGAGGATGTCGGCGAGGCCGACCCGCAGGCCCTCATGGTGGCCGTCGCTGCGGCGCACGCCCTCGAGCACGTCGGGCTTCCGGAGGCCCAGCTCAACCTGGCCCAGGCCGTGGTCCACCTGGCCACTGCACCGAAGTCGAACCGGGTGGCGGCCGGGATCTGGGCCGCCCGGGAGGCCGTCGTCCACGGGCCCTCGGTGGAGGTGCCGATGCACCTTCGCGACGGTCACTACCAGGGGGCGCAGAAGCTCGGGCACGGTGTGGGCTATGAGTATCCTCACGATGACCCGAGCGGTTGGGTGGCGCAGGAGCACCTGCCCGCCGCCCTCGCCGGCCGCGAGTTCTACAAGCCCTCCGACCACGGCTTCGAGCAGGAGATCCGCACCCGCATGCAGCGCACCACGAGGCCCGACGCGTGAGCACCACGGAGATCGCCGCCGTCGTCGTCGCCGGGGCCGCAGTGGTGGGCGTCGTCATCATGGCGGTCCTGTTCGCCCGCCTCACCCGCACGGTGCGGGACGTCGGCCAGTCCGTCCAGATGCTCCGCTTCGAGCAGCCCGTGATCCCCGCCCAGGGCCAGCTCGCCGCCACCTCCGACGGGCCCACCCGCAAGGTGGCCAAGGACCCCGCCACCCTCGTGGCCAAGGTGGCCCGCGCCAACCCGGTGGTCGACGTGTCGGACCCCGTCATCAAGATCATCGCCCTCGCGTCGGGCACGAGCCGGGCCGCCAGCCGGTTCCGCCGTTCCCGCACCGATCGCTCGTAGAGGAGCCGCATGTTCCGTCGCTTGTTCTGGTTCGGCATGGGTACCGGTCTCGGCTTCGGGGCCTCGTTCTGGCTCACCCGGTGGGTGCGGGACACGGCGGCCCGCTACGCCCCGGAGCGGGTGTCGTCGCAGGTGTCCACCGCTGTCCGGGGCATCGGCAAGGACCTCAAGGAGGCCGTGGCCGAGGGCCGGACCGCGATGCGGGACCGCGAGCGCGACCTCCGCACCCAGGTCGGCACCCGCCACCTGAACTGACGAACGGATCCGCTGCCTGCCCGCTGAACGCGACCGGGCGGTGTGCGGGCCGCCGGTAGGCTCGGACGGACATGGACGCACCCGGACTCCGGAGGATCTGGAACGAGTTCTACGAGGGGAAGCAGCACGCGCTGCTCCCGTCGTCGAGCCTCATCCCCACGCACCCCACCGCGCCCATGTTCACGAACTCCGGGATGATGCAGTTCGTCCCGTACTTCCTGGCCGAGGAGCCGGTGCCGTTCAAGCCGCCCCGAGCGGCCACGATCCAGAAGTGCGTGCGCCTGTCGGGCAAGCACAACGACATCGACGAGATCGGCCGCACCCGTCGGCACCTCACGTTCTTCGAGATGCTCGGCAACTGGAGCTTCGGCGACTACTTCCAGCTGGACGCCATCAAGTGGGCGTGGGAGCTCGTCACCGCGGCCGGGTTCGACGGCGACCGCATCTGGGTCACCGTCCACACCAGCGACGACGCCGCCGAGGCCATCTGGCACGAGGAGGTCGGCCTCCCGATCGAGCGCATCCAGCGGATGGGCAAGGACAACTTCTGGGAGATGGGCGAGACGGGGCCCTGCGGGCCCTGCTCGGAGATCCACTACGACGCCGGCCCGGAGTGGGGCGAGGGCGGCGGCCCTGCCCAGGGCGGCGGCGACCGCTACATCGAGTTCTGGAACCTCGTGTTCATGCAGTCGTTCCGCCACGCGGACGGCTCCCTCACCGACCTGCCGGCCAGGAACGTCGACACCGGCGCCGGGTTCGAGCGTTGGCTCATGCTGCTCCAGGGCGGCCGCACCGCCTTCGACACCGATGTGATGGCGCCCTTGATGGACGCCGCCCAGTCGGTCACCGGTCGCCGTCTCGGTGACGACCCCGAGGTCGACGTCGCCCTTCGCGTGCTCGCCGACCACGCCCGCACGATGACCTTCCTCGTGAACGACGGCGTGGTGCCGTCGAACGAGGACCGCGGCTACGTGCTCCGCCGGCTCATCCGGCGGGCGGTGCGCTTCGCCTACCTGCTCGGGGTGAACGACCCCGTCCTCCCTCGTCTCACCAGCACGTGCATCGACACGATGGGCGACGCCTATCCGGAGCTCGTCACCCACGCCGACGCCATCACCTCGCTCCTCGAACGGGAGGAGGGCGGGTTCCGGTCCACCCTCGCCCGCGGCGTGGCCCTGCTCGACGAGAGCTTCGCGGCCAGCCCCGCCGAGGTTCCCGGCGAGGTGGCGTTCCGGCTCCACGACACCTACGGCTTCCCGGTGGAGGTCACCCAGGAGATCGCCGCCGAGCGCGGCGCCGGGGTCGACCTGGCCGGGTTCACCGCGCTCATGGAGCAGCAGCGCACGCGCGCCAAGGAGGCCGGCAAGAAGGGCGACGTCTACGCCAACCGCACCAGCTTCCAGGAGATCCTCGACAGCCACGGTCCCACCGAGTTCGTCGGGCGGGAGGAGCACGAAGCGAAGGCCGCGGTCCTCGCCGTGGTCCCCGCCGACGACGGCACGGTGTCGGTCTTCCTCGACCGCACCCCGTTCTACGCCGAGTCGGGCGGCCAGGTCGGCGACACCGGCACGATCACCACCGACACCGGCGACGCCGAGGTGCTCGACACCACCTTCGGCCTTCCCGGCCTGCACCGCCACCACGCTCGCATCGTGCGGGGCACGATCGAACCCGGCCAGGACGCCACCGCCGCCATCGACAACGACCGGCGTGACGCCATCCGGCGCAACCACACCGGCACCCACGTCCTCCACTGGGCCCTTCGCAAGGTCCTGGGCGACTCGGTGAAGCAGCAGGGCTCGCTGGTCGATCCCGAGCGCCTGCGGTTCGACTTCGGTCCGGCCGATGCGCTCACCCCCGAGCAGATCCGGGAGATCGAGGACCTCGCCAACCACGAGATCCTCGACAACGCTCCGGTCCGCCACTACGAGACCACGAAGGCCGAGGCCGCGGCGCTGGGCGCCATCGCGTTCTTCGGCGACAAGTACGGCGAGGTCGTCCGCGTCCTCGAGGCCGGACGCAACTCGACCGAGCTCTGCGGTGGTACCCACGTGAAGGCGCTGGGCGACATCGGGCCGGTGAAGATCGTTTCGGAATCGTCGATCGGGGCCAACCTCCGCCGGATCGAGGCCGTCACGGGTACCGGCCCGATCGACCGCCTCCGCGCCGAGGAGACCGTGATGGCCGAGCTGGCCTCGGTGCTCAACGTCCCGGTCGGCGAGCTGCTCGACGGCGCCCGGAAGCGGGTCGAGGAGAACAAGGCCCTCCGCGCCGAGGTGAAGGCCCTCAAGCAGCAGGCCGCCGGCGGGCAGGCCTCCGCGCTGGCCGGCAAGGCCGTCGACGGCGTGATCGTGGAGCGCGTCGATGGCATCGAGCGCGACACGCTGCGGGAGATGGCCGTGGCCCTGCGCGACACGCCCGGCATCCGGGGCGTCGTGCTGGGGTCCGCACCGGAAGGCGGCGGCGCCGCCATCGTGGCAGCGGTGAACTCCGACAGCGGGCTGCACGCTTCCGAGCTCATCGAGGGCGCCAAGGCGCTCATCAAGGGTGGCGGCGGCAAGGACCCCCTGCTGGCGGTGGCGGGCGGGAAGGACGCCGGGGGCCTCGACGCCGCGCTGGCCACCGTCCGATCGGCGGCTGGCCTCCCCGAGTCGTGAGAGCGCTCGGGATCGACCTGGGGTCGAAGCGCATCGGCGTCGCGCTCTCCGACAGCGACGGCCGCTTGGCCACCCCCTACGACGTGGTGGTTCGCTCGAAGGACAAGGCCGCCGACCGTCGTCGGATCGCCGCGCTGGCCTCCGAGACCGAAGCCGAGATCCTCGTCGTCGGGCTCCCGCTCTCGTTGGACGGCAGCTCGGGCCGGGCCGCCGACGCCGCCCGCGAGGAGGCTCGTGTGCTCGGCAAGATCACCGGGCTCCCCGTGGAGACGTGGGACGAGCGTCTGTCCACCGTCACCGCCCACCACGACCTACGGGCGCAGGGCCTCGACGAACGAGCCCGGCGGAAGGTCGTCGACCAGGTCGCGGCCTCCGTGTTCCTGCAAGCCTGGCTCGACCACCGCCGGTCGACCCACGATCCCCAGGACCTCTCCTCATGAGCCCCCGCTCCCCGTACGACGACGATCCCTACGCCGACGAGGATCCCTACCTCGACGACGCCTACGTGGCCGGCCGCGATGACCCGCACTACGACGCCGGTGGCTACGAGGGCGGCTCCTACGAGGAGACCGAAGCCGGTTGGTACGACGAACCGCTGACCGATCGGCCCCGTCGACCGAGGCCGTCGCACCAGGGGCGGGGACGGAGTGGTCCCCGATATGCGGGCGGCGGGTCGGGCGGCGGTCGCCGAGGCATGCGGGTGCTGCTCGGTGTGGCGGTGGCGGGCCTGTTGGTGCTCGGCGCCGTCGGCGTCTGGGCCCAGCGCAAGATCGACCCGAGCGGATCGCCCGGCGCGGTGCAGGCGATCGAGGTGCCGATCGGCTCCACCTCGTCCGACATCGGCGAGCTGCTCGCCGACGAGGGGATCATCTCCAGCAGCTTCGTGTGGGACTGGTACCTCCGCATCAAGGGCGGCGGACCGTTCGAGGCTGGGCTCTACGAGCTGGCCGCCAACAGCTCGATGGGTGACGTCGTCGACGAGCTGGAGGCAGGGCCCAAGCCACCCGACGAGAAGACCTTCACGGTCCCCGAGGGCTTCACGGTGTCGGAGACGCTCGACCGCCTGGCCAACCCCGAGCGTGGCCTGGGGTTCGATCGAGCCGAGCTGCAACAGCTCCTCGACTCCGGACAGGTGCGCTCGGAGTTCCAGCCCGCTGACCAGGCCTCCAACGAAGGGATCCTCTTCCCCGAGACCTACAAGGTGGAGGACGAGGCGGGCGCCATCGACGTCCTCCGGCTGATGGTCGAGCAGCTCGACAGCACGATGCGGGGCCTCGACGTCGCCTCGGCCCAGGAGCGGTTCAACCTCACCCCCTACGAGATCCTCATCACGGCGTCGTTGATCGAGGAGGAGACCAAGGTGGCCGACGAGCGGCCCAAGGTGGCGAGGGTGATCTACAACCGGCTCCGCCAGGGGATCCCGCTCGGCATCGATGCCACGTCCCGCTACGAGGCCGAGGTGATCCGCGGCAATCGGAACAAGATCGACTTCACGAGCAACTCGCCGTACAACACCCGGAAGGTGAAGGGCCTGCCGCCCACGCCGATCGCGTCGCCCGGCCGGGCGTCGATCGAGGCCGCCCTCAACCCGGCCGACGGGCCGTGGATCTTCTACGTCCTGCAGGACCAGGCCGGCAACCACTTCTTCACCGAGAGCAACAGCGAGTTCCTCCAGGCCAAGGCCCGCTGCCGCGACGCCGGGCTCGGCTGCGGCTGAGGCCGAGGGCGGGGGAGCGGCCATGACGAACCGGGCGGGGGTGATCGGGATGCCGATCCGGCACTCGCTGTCCCCGGCCATCTTCACCGCGGCCTTCGAGGCCGTCGGGCTCGACTGGACCTACGAGGCCTTCGAGGTGCCCGTCGGTGAGGGGGCGGCCTTCGCCGAGCGGGTTCGCCACGATCTGATCGGCCTGTCGGTGACCATGCCGCACAAGGAGGCGGTGGTCCGCGCCGTCGACGACCTGTCCGACGTGGCGCGCGATCTCGGAGCCGTGAACTGCATCGCCCGGCGCGACGGTCGGCTGGTCGGCCACAACACCGACGGTCCCGGACTGGTCGACTCCCTCGCCATCGACGAGAGCCTCGACCTGACCGGGATGCGCGGCGTGCTCCTCGGCGCCGGCGGCGCCGGGCGGGCGGTGGCCCGGGCCCTCGGTGCCGCTGGGGTCCGTCTGGTGGTGGTGAACCGGTCACCGGAGCGGGCCGCGGCTGCCGTGGCATTGGCCGGGCCCGGCGCCCGAGCCGGCTCCCTCGACGACGTGGCGGAGGCCGATCTCGTGGTCAACGCCACGAGCGTGGGCATGGCCGGCGATCCGTCGTCGCCGGTGCCGGCGGGCGCACTGCACCGCGAGCAAGTGATCGTCGACCTCGTGTACCACCCATCGGTCACGCCGCTGCTCGCCGATGCCGCTCGCGCAGGGGCCCGCACGGTCGGCGGGCTGGGCATGCTCGTCCACCAGGCGGCCCACGCCTTCCGGCTCTGGACCGGGATCGACGCGCCGGTCGAGGCCATGCGGGCCGGCGCCGAGGCCGGTCTGGCGGCGAGGGCGGCAGGATGAACCTCGTCGTCGTGGTGCTCGCCGTGGTGGCCGCGGTGCCGATCGGAGCGTTCCTCAACGTGGTCATCGAGCGTGTGCCGGGTCGGGTCCCGCTCCGCAGCGAGGTCGACCCCGAGGCCGACGTGCCCGTCCCGGCCATCACCCGATGGGGGGCTGTTCCCGTCCATCCGTGGATCCTCCACCGCGGCGACCGCTCGACCTTGTCGCGACGCTGGCTCTGGGTCGAGCTGACCACGGTCGCCGTGTTCGCCGTCGTGGCGGCCCGCTACGGCGACGAGTCGAGCGTGGTGCCCCTCCTCACGCTCGCGGCCGGACTGGTGGCGGTCACCTACGTCGACCTGGAGCACCTCCGCATCCCCGACCGGATCACCTTCCCCCTCCTCGGTCTCGTGGGGCTCGGGATCGTGATCGTCTCGTTGGAGCGCGACGCCGAGGCGAACCTTCGGGCGGCGGCGCTCGGCAGCGTCGTGTACTTCGTGCTCCTCCTCGTCCCCCACCTCATCTCGCCGCGGGGGATGGGGTTCGGTGACGTGAAGCTGGCCCTCGTGATGGGGCTGGTCCTGGGTTGGGTTGGCTACGACCCGCGCGCCGCGGCGGCCGGTCCGGTCCGGCTGGTGCTCTACGCCCTCATCCTCGGGTGCATCTTCGGCGTGGCGTTCGGGCTTGTGCACGCCGGAGCGACGGGCCGGCGGGGCGAGTTCCCGTTCGGCCCGGCACTCGCGCTCGGCTGCCTCGTCGTGATCCTCTACGCCCCCCAGCTCCGCTACTGAGGTCTACGCTCCGAGAACGCGTTCTCGCGGGGGACGCCGACAAGGGGGAAGCAGTGGCCGTAGCGAAGGAGCGCGATCCGGACGCGACGCGGGACGCCATCACCCGGTGGCTCCAGGAGCGCACCGGGGCCGACGACGTCGCCGTGGGGGAGATCCGGGTGCCGGGCCTGTCGGGGTTCTCGAACGAGACGCTCATCATCGACGCCGCCTGGGGCGGCAAGCCTCGCGGACTGGTCCTCCGGGTGGAGCCGAGCGGCCACCAGGTGTTCCCCAGCACGGCGTTCGACGCGCAGGTGAAGGTGCTGCGGGCCCTTGCCGCGGAGGGCAGCGTGCCGGTGCCCGAGGTGCTGTGGTTCGAGGAGGACCCGGCCACCCTCGGCGACCGCTTCGTGGCCATGGCCCGGGTCGACGGGCAGGTCCCGGCCGACACGCCCAGCTACCACCAGGAGGGCTGGCTCACCGACCTGCCCCCCGAGCAGCAGGGCGCGCTCTGGAACGACGCCATCGACACCATGGCCCGCATCCACCAGCTCGACCGCAAGGGCATCGGCCTCGAGTGGATCGAGCCGGTGGCGCCAGCCGATCAGCTCGAGCTCGACCGGGAGTACCGCCGCTTCGTCCTGGGCGACTCGCCCTTCCCCATCCTCGACGAGGCGGAGGCGGTGCTCGCGGCGTCGATCCCCTCGGCGGTGGACGAGCCCGCCCTGTGCTGGGGTGACTCGAGGATCGGCAACATGATCTTCGGCGACGACGGACGAGTGGCCGCAGTGCTCGACTGGGAGATGGTCTCCGCCGGCGACCCGGTGCAGGACCTGGCGTGGAACTTCCTGCTCGACCGCCACCACTGGGAGGGCTTCGAGGTGGAGCGGCTCCCGGGTCTGCCCAGCCGGGACGAGACCGTCGCCCGTTGGGAGGCGGCCAGCGGCTACAGCGCCGAACACCTTGACTGGTACGAGCTCCTCGGCAGCTACCGCTACGCGGCCGTCCTCACCCGGGTGCTCCTGCTGCTCGACAGCACGGGCCTCATCCCCGGCACCGCCGCGATGGCCTATGACCACACGGGGAGCCAGCTGCTTCGGCGGCTCCTCGACGAGCGGGCCTGACGGAGGACCGATGCTCTCACCCCTCGACGACTTCCCGATCCACCAGGTGGCCGCCCCGGTCCGCCAGGTCGGTACCAGCGATCGCAACTTCTACGACCGCTACTACTTCAACTGCCATCCGTGCTCCGACGAGCTGTTCCTCGTCATCGGGCAGGGCCAGTACCCCAACCTCGGGGTCACCGACGCCTTCGCCCTCGTCCGTCGGGGCGACGAGCACCGGGTGGTGCGGGCGTCTCGCGAGCTCGGTCTCGACCGGATGGACACCTCCGTCGGGCCCTTCAAGGTCGAGGTGATCGAAGGGCTCCAGAAGCTCCGCTGCACGCTCGACGCCGCCGAGCACGGCATCGCCTACGACCTCGTGTGGGACGGCTACGTGCCGGCGGTCCAGGAGCCACAGCACGTCGACCGCAACGCCAACGGCCGGGTGTTCCTCGACGGCTGCCGGTTGGCCCAGCTCGGGTCGTGGACTGGATGGCTCGAGGTCGATGGCGAGCGCTACGACGTCACGCCGGACCACTGGTGGGGGAGCCGCGATCGCTCGTGGGGCATCCGCCCGGTGGGCGAACCGGAGGCGGCCGGCAACCTGGCCACGAAGGAGGGCTCGCCCTTCCGGTGGCTCTACGCGCCGTTCCGGATGGAGGACCACGCGCTGGTGTTCATCTGCCAGGAAGGCCCCGGCGGCCGACGGGTGGTGGAGGAGGCCGTGCGGCTCTGGCCCGACGGTCGGGTCGATCACCTCGGCCGCCCGGAGCACGACCTGCAGTGGGACGGCGCCGGTCCGGGTCTCTTCGGCAAGGTCACCGGCGGCACGATCCGTCTCGGCGACCTCGAGGTGCAGGTCACGCCGGTCCTCCCGGTCCACATCGGCGTCGGCACCGGCTACGGGTTCGACGGCGACGGCTGGAAGCACGGCGCCTACCAGGGCGACCTCGTCGTGCAGGGCAAGGTCTACGACCTCGCCGACGAGGCGGACCGAGGGGCCATGTTCGGCATCGTCGACGCCGTCGCCAAGTTCGAGTGCAACGGGCAGGTCGGGTGGGGCTTGTTCGAGCACCTGTTCCTGTAGGCGGCGTAGCCGCCTGAGGAACAGGTGCCGAACAGGCGCCGCCCGGGCGTGCGCAGCACGAACGGCGCCGACGCAGTCGGCGAGGGCCCGAGCGGCCCGCCGGCGAAGCCGGCAGAGAGCGGAAGGTTGCAGTGGGGTTGACCTTCGCCGCTCCGGGAGGGCGTGAGTATGGGTTCCAGTCCGGCAAGAGCGCGGCAGTACCCTGACGACGATGCTTCGCTTCCTGACGGCCGGTGAGTCGCACGGACGGGCCCTCGTCGTCATCGTCGAGGGGCTGCCCGCCGGGCTGCCGATCGCCACGGAGCAGATCCAGGACGAGTTGGCGCGTCGGCGCCTGGGCTACGGCCGGGGACCTCGGATGCGGTTCGAGCAGGACGAGGTCACGATCCTCGGCGGGGTCCGCCACGGCCGCACGCTCGGCTCGCCGGTCGCCATCGAGGTCGGCAACAGCGAGTGGGACCGCGACCCCGACAAGTGGCAGAAGGAGATGTCGGTGCGGGCCGAGGACGGTCCCACCAAGGCGCCGCTGACCCAGGTGCGGCCGGGTCATGCCGACCTGGCCGGGATGCAGAAGTACGGCCTCGTCGACGCCCGCGACATCCTCGAGCGAGCCTCGGCGCGCGAGACCGCGGCGCGGGTCGCGGCCGGCACGGTGGCCAAGGCCCTCCTCGCCGAGCTCGACATCGACGTCATCAGCCACGTCATCCAGATGGGGTCGGCCCGGTCGAAGTCCACCGCCCGGCCCACCCCGGCCGACCTGCCCCGGATCGACGAGTCGTCCGTCCGCTGCTTCGACGCCGCCGCCGACGACGAGATGGTGGCCGAGATCAAGGCTGCGGCCAAGGACGGCGACAGCCTCGGGGGCATCATCGAGGTGCTCGCCTACGGCGTGCC
>JALYWQ010000396.1 GCA_030852625.1 Actinomycetota bacterium | reverse complement strand
GGGAACAACGCCGCCTTCGTCACGGCGACCGCGGCGCTCGAGCACTTCTGGACCGATGACGAACTGACCGACTCGACCGATGCGAAGGCCGAGCAGGTGGGTCGCGGGCTGGCCGCCCTGGTGGCCGCCCACGGCGGGCTGCTGGAGGGGGTCAAGGGCACCGGGCTCATCCAGGGGGTCCTCACCCCGACCTCGGAGGTGGCGGCGGCGATCTGCAACAGCGCCTTCGAGCAGGGGCTCATCGTGGAGACGGCGGGACCACTGGGGGAGGTGGTCAAGCTGCTTCCTGCGCTCACCACGTCGCCCGCGGAGATCGACGAGGCACTGTCGATCCTCGGCGCCGCCATCGCCCAGGTGGAGGACGATCTCGACGATGAGCTGATGACCATCAAGGAGGGGGAGGCCGACCGGCTCGACCGCATCGCCGCCGGCCAGATGAGGAGTGGCTCGTGATCGTCCGTCAGCTGGCCGAGGTGCGGGGCACCGCTCGGCACGTGACCGCCGCCACGTGGGAATCCCATCGACTGCTCGTCGCCGATGACGGGATGGGCTTCTCGCTGCACGACACGGTGATCAAGGCGGGCACCGAGACCGAGATGCACTACCGCAACCACCTCGAGGCGGTGTACTGCCTCGCTGGTTCGGGATCCATCACGGATCTCGCGACCGGCGAGAGCCATCGCATCGGGCCGGGCACGGTCTACGCGTTGGACCAGCACGATCGCCACGTCCTCCGGGCGACGACCGAGATGCACATGGTGTGCGTGTTCAACCCCGCATGCACGGGCGAGGAGAACCACGACGAGTCCGGGTCGTACCCCCTGGCATCGAGCTCATCGCCATGATGACCGGCGTCCTCGACCACTACCCGACTCGCACCCGACTCCCTGGGCCGCTGCTCGAGCGCAGGGAGCCCGTGGTGCACGACGAGCTGCCGGGGCCCCTCGATCCCGAGCTCGTGGCGTCGTTCGAGGACAACGGCTTCCTCGTGCTGCCCTCCCTGCTCCCGCTCCACAAGGTGGCCGCGATGGAGGAGCACCTGGAGGAGCTCCGGAACGACCCGTCGATCCGACGCCGGCCTGAGGCGATCCTCGAGCCCACCGACGACGCCCTCCGGTCGCTGTTCGCGGTGCACCGGCTGCAAGGCCCGATCGCGGAGCTGGCTCGCGATCCCCACGTCGTCGGCACGGCCCGGCAGCTGCTCGGCAGCGACGTCTACGTGCACCAGAGCCGCGTGAACCTGAAGCCTGGGTTCCGCGGCCGGGACTTCTACTGGCACTCGGACTTCGAGACGTGGCACGCCGAGGACGGCATGCCACGCATGCGGGCGATCAGCGTGTCCGTGCTCCTCACGGAGAACCGGACGTGCAACGGACCGCTGTTGACGATCCCCGGATCGCACCGCTGGTTCGTACCGTGCGTGGGTGAGACCCCGGAGCGCCACCACGAACGGTCGCTGCGTCAGCAAGAGGTCGGGGTGCCCTCCGATCAGGCGCTCACCGCGCTGGCCGAGGAAGGGGGCATCGTGGAGTGCACCGGCCCGCCGGGCACGTGCATCGTCTTCGATTGCAACTTGATGCACGGATCGAACGGCAACATCACGCCCTACCCGCGCCGGAACGTCTTCCTCGTCTACAACAGCATCGAGAACGCGCTCGTCGAGCCGTACGCGGCGCCGGCCCCGCGTCCGGAGCACATCGCATCGAGGACGTTCGAGCCCGTCTGATCGCCACCCTCGTTCGATGAGCGTTCACCCGCCCGACCTGCCGTCGGATGCGCCAGGATGGATCCCCATGGCGCCGACCGTGCTCATCGTCGAGGACGATCCCGGCATCGTGGTCGGCATGGTCGAGGCCCTCCGGGAATCGGGCTTCGAGGTTCGAACCGCGGAGGACGGGCCGGCCGCCCTCGGGGTGCTCGACGAGATCCCCGTGGACCTCGTCCTGCTCGACCTGACCCTTCCTGGCATGGACGGCCTCGACGTCTGCCGGGCGATCCGGAGCCGCTCGCAGGTCCCGGTGGTGATGGTGACGTCCCGATCGGAACCGTCGGACGTGGTCACCGGGCTCGAGCTCGGCGCCGACGACTACATCGTCAAGCCGTTCGAGGCGTCGGTGCTCGTGGCGCGCGCCAAGGCCGTGCTGCGGCGGTACGGCGACGACGTGACGCGGGTGCGGGAGGCTCGGGACCTCTGCGTCGACGAGCTCGGGTTCACCGCGACGAAGGGCGGCGAACCGCTGTCGCTCACGCCGATCGAGATGCGCCTGCTCGTGGAGCTGGTGCGCAACCAGGGGAAGCTCATGACCCGGGAGGAGCTCCTCGAGCAGGTGTGGGGGTACGGCTACCTCGGTGACTCCCGTCTGGTGGACATGGCGATCATGCGGCTCCGCGACAAGCTCGGAGCGCCGCCCGACGAACCGCCGTACATCGCCACCGTCCGGGGCGTCGGCTACCGGTTCGAGGCCGATCCCCAGCCCGATGCACCCCACCGATGATCAAGCGCCCCCGACTCGGACTGCGCCGGCGGGCTGCCCTGGCCTTCGGTCTGGTCGGGCTGTTCGCCAGCGTCGTGGTGGCCGTCGCCACGTTCCTCTTGGCTCGCAACTACCTGGTCGAGCAACGGGAGTCGGCCGCGCAGCAGCAGGCGTTCGCCAACGCCCGGCTGGTCCGCAGCGCCATGCGGGCGACCGACGTCGACGTGGCCACGCTGTTGACCACGGTGCGAGGGGCCACCGGATCCGACGTGGTC
>JALYWQ010000375.1 GCA_030852625.1 Actinomycetota bacterium | reverse complement strand
GGCGTGGGTCCACCACGAGCCAGTGGCAGCGGAGGTGGTGGACCAGGACGGTGCGCCGGTGGCGGTCAGCGGCCGTCAGGTGCTGTCGGCCGCCCCCGCCCGGGTGTCCGTCGACGGCGGGCCCTGGCTCGACGTGCTCGCCTGGGCCGGGCCGTGGCCGCTCGAGGAGCGCTGGTGGGACGCCGCCCGAGCCCGCCGCCGAGCCCGCCTCCAACTCGTCACCGCCGACGGCCGAGCCTGCCTGACCGTCCTAGAAAGAGGCCAATGGCAAGTAGAAGCCACCTACGACTGACCTAGCTAGTGGGCTGGTGCTGTACCTGGGGTTTCGTCGCCGGTGATCTTGCGTTGGAGGCGGACCTGGGCGGCGAAGCCCAGGGCGGCGATCAGGGCGGAGGCGAGGAAGGCGCCGCGGTAGCTGGTGAGCGACACGATGAGGCCGAGCAGCGGGGCGCCGAGGCCGTTGGCCAGGTCGAAGAAGAGCGAGAACGTGCCGACGGCCTGGCTGCGCTGCTCATCGGGCACGCCGATCATGGCCGCCGAGAAGAGGGCCGGGAACAGCAGCGACATGCCGATGGCGAAGAAGCCCGATGCCACCCACACCGCGGCGGCCGACTCCCAGGCACCGATGATCACCGCCGCCGTGGTCACCGCGATGAGGGCGATGGTGGACGCCTTCCGCCAGCCGAGGGTGTCGGGGAGACGGGCGCCGAGGAGCCGGATGACGAGCACGGCGATGGCGTAGGCGCCGAACACCGGGCCGACGTCGTCGATCCCCACCTCCTCGCCGTAGAGCGACAGGAACGCTGCGAACCCGGTGAAGGGCACCAGGCCGAGCATGAGCACCAGGCCGGGCCCGAGCGCGTTGGGGTGCAGTAGGGAAGTGGGCTTGGCGATGATCCCCTCCACCCGCTTGGCGGTGCCCATCCCGAGCGCCGCAGCGACGAGGGCGAACAGCCCGGACACCACCCACACCGTGTGGAACGTGTAGGTGTCGGCCACCCGTTCACCGATGATCGGGCCGAAGGCCAGGCCGCCATAGAGGGCCACGGAGAAGATCGAGGCCGCCTCGCCCCGCCGGTCGTCGGGCGCCATGTCCTGGATGGCGGTGGCGGCGCCCACGAAGACCGCCGCCTCGCCGAAGCCGGTGAGGAACCGGAAGAACACCAGGAGGGGGACGGCGTCGGTGAGGGCGTAGGCCAGCGTGGTGACGCCCACGATGATCGAGCCGCCGACCATGAGGAGCCGCCGGCCGCGGACGTCGCCGAGGCGACCGGCCCACGGGCGGGCCAGCGCCGCCGACACCGCGAACGCGCCGACCACAACGCCCACCGCGATGCCGCCCGCGCCGAGCTCGTCCTCCACGTAGCGGGGGAGCGTGGGGATGAGCATCCCCATCGACAAGAAGTAGAAGAACGTCGCCAGCGTGACGATGACGAAGCGCGCCGACACCATCCGCTCGGGCTGCACGAGGTGGTCGGCGATCTCCGGCGCGAGGGCCGGTTCCTCCATGTTCATCGTGCGACCCCGGTCAGTCGCGTCGGCCCGTGAGGGCCAGTCGTGCGCCCAGACCGATGATGGCGAGCCCGCCGGCGCCGCCCAGGCGCTCGAGGCGCTGGGGACGGTTGGCGAACCAGTTGCGCGCCGTTCCGGCGAGCAGGCCCCAGGTGCCGTCGGACACCAGGGCGATGGCGACGAACACACCGCCGAGCAGCAGCATCTGGAGCGGCACGGCACCTCGGGACGGCTCGACGAACTGCGGCAGCACGGCGGTGAAGAACACGATCACCTTGGGGTTGGTGACGCCGACCACGAACCCTTCCCGTAGCAGCTGCCGGCGGGGCCGCACCTCGGCGACGTCGAGCACCGTGGCCAGCTCCCGGCGGTGCCGGAAGGCCTGGACGCCCAGGTAGACGATGTACACCGCGCCACCGAGCCGCAGCACCTCGTAGACCACGACGGAGCGCTCGACGATGGCGCCGATGCCCGCCGCCACGGCCGCCACCTGCACCGCAGCACCGGCGGCGTTGCCGACCACCGTCAACACGGCAGCTCGCCGCCCGAGGGTGACGCCCCGGCTGATCACGAACAGCACGCTCGGACCGGGGATGACGATGAGCACGAACGCCGCCGCGGCGAAGCTGGCGAGGGCGGCGGTGGACAGCACGGGAGCACCCTACGGGGCCGCTGGTAGGTTTCCCCACCCGGAATCCACGACTTCTACTCCCTCGGAGGAACCCCATGGCCGCTGGCCAACGCGACGTCGACAAGAGCTACTCGGTCCCGGAGTTCGCCGCGAAGCTGCGCCGGTTGGCCGACGTCCTCGAGTCGGGCTCGTCGTTCCGCATCCAGATCGCCGGCGAGCGGTTCCGGGTGCCGAAGGACGCTGAGATCAGCGTGGAGCACGAGCGCTCCGGTGGCGAGGAAGAGGTGGCCTTCGAGCTCCGGTGGGTGCCCGCCGGCGCCGGCGCCGACGACGAGGACGACGGCACCGAGGTCTGACCTCGGCGACCCTCCGGCCATGGCCACCACCGCCCTCGACCCCACGGTCGTCGCCATCCCCTTCTACTTCGGGTCGATGGAGGTGGAACGCCGGTGGCTGGCGCGCCGGGCCGAGCAGGACGGCCCGTCGCCGGCCGACTACGAGAGGCGCGACACCATCGCCAGCCTGTCGATGGGTGTGGCCTCGCTGTTCGTACCGCTCGCCACCCACGCGCTGGCCCAGAAGTTCGTGCCGGGCAAGGGCCGCTACGGCAAGGCGCTGGTGCGCGCCGTCGCCGGCGCGGCCGCAGCAACCACGATCGCCGACCGGGTGGTGCGCTCGCCGCGGGCGTCGCGCAAGGCCAAGCGGGCTGCCACGCAGGTGGCCCGAGTCGGCGGCCCGATCGCGGTGGGCGGCGGGGTGCTCGCCGCCGCCACCTGGACCACGAGCAAGACCAGCGCGACGCGGATGTGGACGAAGGGCCAGCGCCACGACCTCGGCAACGGCCCGCTGGCGTGGTTGGCGGCCATCGCCGGCTGGGACTTCATCTACTACTGGAACCACCGCTTCATGCACGAGGTGCGGGGCATGTGGGCCATCCACGTCGTGCACCACTCGAGCGAGCGCTACAACCTGTCGACGGCCCTCCGGCAACCGGTGGCCGACGTGCTCGGCGTGTGGGTGCCCTACGGGTTCCTCAGCCGGCTCGGCATCCGCCCCAACCTCGTGCAGCAGGCCCGGGGCCTCAACCTCATCTACCAGTACTGGATCCACACCGACGCCATCCGATCGATCGGCGCCGGCGAGGAGGTCCTCAACACCCCATCGCACCACCGCGTGCACCACGGCAGCAACGCCCGCTACATCGATCGCAACCACGGCAGCATCCTCATCCTCTGGGACCGCCTCTTCGGCACCTTCCAGCGGGAGGAGGAGCAGGTCGTCTACGGGCTGACGAAGAACATCGAGAGCTACGCGCCGCCGGTGATCGCCACCCACGAGTACCGCGACATCGTCCGCGACGTCGCCCACAGCGACAACTGGAAGGACCGGTTGTCCTTCGTGCTCCGCGGGCCTGGTTGGGCCTACGAGCGCCACCGCGCCAACGCCGCGTTGCGAGCGGGCTGAGCGCGAGATGCCGGCGGCGGGGGTGGGCGCAGCACGAGCGGAGCAGGTGCGCGAGGTCGAGCGCTGGTTCATGGCCCGCGGCACCCCGCACCTCATGGACGGCTACAGCGCCACCCAGGACGTCTTCACCCGGACCCTCCCGAGCCTCACCCTGGTCCTGCTGCTCGAGCTCGGCGGCGCCCTCAACGCCGACTTCACCTGGTGGCAGAACGCGCTGGCGGCGGTCGCCGGGATCGGGGTGCTCCTCGGCGTGTGGGCGGCGGTCAACGCGTGGCGCCGTCGTCCTCGCCTGGCCCGCCCCGCCAGGGCCGGACGGGTCGAGCTGGCCACCTTCGTCCTCCTGCCGGCCCTGCTCACGATGACCATCGGCGGGCAGGTGGCGCAGGGCCTCGGCATCGCGGCGCTCAACCTCGCCCTCCTCGTCGCCATCTACCTCGTCACCAGCTACGGCCTCGTGCCGATGACGCGGTGGGCCATCGCCAAGACCGTGCGGGAGCTCGGGGCCGTGGCCGGCCTCCTCGGGCGGGCCCTCCCGCTCCTGCTGCTGATCCAGATCGTGCTGTTCATCAACACCGAGATGTGGCAGGTGGCCGACGGGCTCAACGGGTGGTTCCTCGGCGCCGTGGTCCTGCTGTTCCTCGGGGTCGGCGTGGGCTTCCTCCTCACCCGCCTCCCTCGGGAGCTCGGCCGGTTGGCCACCTTCGCCAGCACCGACGAGCTCAAGGCCGCGGTCGTCGGCACGCCCGCCGTCGAGCTGCTGTGGGGACGGGTGTCGGCCGCCGACCTCGAACCGGCCCCGCTGAGCGCCCGGCAGCGGGGCAACGTGATGCTCGTGGCCCTGTTCTCGCAGGGCGTGCAGGTGGTGCTCGTCACCCTGATCCTCGGTGCCTTCTTCGTCGTCTTCGGACTCCTCACGATCACCCCGGAGGTGATCGAATCGTGGCTGGGCCACGCCGGCCACGAGCTGCTGTCGCTCGACGTCGGCGGCCGGCAAGTGCTGCTCACCGAGGAGCTGCTGAAGATCAGCGGGTTCCTCGCGGCGTTCTCGGGGCTCTACTTCACGGTGGTGCTCGTCACCGACGGCACCTACCGCGAGGAGTTCTTCGACGAGATCCTCGCCGAGCTGCGGCAGACCTTCGCCGTGCGTGCGGTGTACCGGCGGGCGCTGAAGTAGACACGCTTCCCGACGAAGGGGGAGCCCGTGGACTTCGACATGCCGGCCGACATCCAGGCCACGCTCGACCAGATCGACGCCTTCATCGAGGCCGAGATCAAGCCGCTCGAGGAGCAGGACGACAACATCCGGTTCTTCGACCACCGGCGGGAGTTCTCCCGCACCGACTTCGAAGCCGACGGCACGCCGCGCGCCGAGTGGGAGGAGCTGCTGCGGGAGATGCGGCGTCGGGCCGACGCCGCCGGGTGGTTGCGCCTGGCCCTGCCGTCGGAGTTCGGCGGCAAGGACGCCACCAACCTCGAGATGGCGATCATCCGCGAGCACCTGGCCCGCAAGGGCCTCGGGTTGCACAACGACCTGCAGAATGAGAGCTCGATCGTCGGCAACTTCCCCACCGTGCTGATGATGCGCGACTTCGGCACCGAGGAGCAGAAGGCCGAGTGGATGCCGGGCTTCCTCGACGGCACCCGGCGCCTGGCCTTCGGCCTCACCGAACCGGGCCACGGCTCCGACGCCACCTACCTCGAGACCACCGCGGTGCAGGACGGCGACGAGTGGGTGCTCAACGGGATGAAGCGGTTCAACTCCGGGCTGCACCACGCCACCCACGACATCATCTTCGCCCGCACCTCGGGCGAGCCCGGCTCGCCGGTGGGCATCTCGGCCTTCCTCGTGCCCACCGACCTGCCCGGGTTCTCGGTCGACTTCTTCTGGTGGACGTTCAACATGCCCACCGACCACGCCGAGGTCACGATGACCGACGTGCGGGTGCCCGCGACGGCCCTGTTCGGCCGGCTCGACCACGGACTCGAGCTGGCGCAGCACTTCGTCCACGAGAACCGCATCCGCCAAGCGGCGTCGTCGCTCGGCGCCGCGCTGCACTGCATCGACGTGGCGGTGGACTACGCCAACGAGCGGGTCACCTGGGGCAAGCGCCTGTCCACCAACCAGGGCATCCAGTTCCCGCTCGTGGAGCTCCACACCGAGGCCACGATGCTGCGTCAGCTCATCCGGTCGACGGCCTGGCAGCTCGACACGAAGCACCACATGGAGGTCACCCACCTCGTCGCCATGTGCAACTACCGGGCCAACCGCCTGGCCTGCGACGCCGCCGACCGAGCCATGCAGACCTGCGGTGGGATGGGGTACACGAGGCACATGCCGTTCGAGCACATCTACCGCCACCACCGCCGCTACCGGATCACCGAGGGGGCCGAGGAGATCCAGATGCGGAAGGTGGGCCAGGAGCTGTTCGGCTTCGGTCGGGACCGTCGATCCTGATGGAGCCGCGGATCAGCCTCGTCACGCTGGGCGTCGGCGACCTGGCCCGGGCCCGGGCGTTCTACGAGGCCCTCGGCTGGCCGGGCCAGGAGGTGCAGGAGACGGTGTTCGTGCAGGCCGGCCCGATGGCACTCGTGCTCTGGAGCCGGGCCGCGTTGGCGGCCGACTCGGGCATCGACGACGTGGCGCCGGACGACGGGTACGGCGGCATCGCCCTGGCTCAGAACGTGCGCTCCCGCGACGAGGTCGACTCGATCCTCGCGGCCGCCGTCGCAGCCGGCGCCACCATCACCCGTCCCGCAGCCGAGACCTTCTACGGCGGCTACGCCGGCTGCTTCACCGATCCCGATGGCCACGTGTGGGAGATCGCCCACAACCCCGGCTTCACCCTCACCGACGACGGTGCGCTGGTGCTGCCCGACTTCTCGGCTGGGTGACGATGAGCGCCTGGGACTGCCCCGACTGCGGCCGGCGGTTCCGCCGCAAAGGCCAGCAGCACGAGTGCGCGCCGGCCATGGACCTCGAGGAGTACTTCTCGACGGGCCCGCCGTTCGAGCGCCCGATCTACGAAGCGGTGATGGCCCACCTGTCGACGGTGGGCCCGGTGCACGTGGAGCCGGTGTCGGTGGGCATCTTCCTCAAGCGGGCCCAGAGCTTCTGCCAGCTCCGTCCCATGACGAAGTGGACAGCCATGTCCTTCTCCCTCCCACGCCGCGTGCAGCACGAGCTCATCGTGAGGAAGCCCCAGGAGTACAACGGCAAGTGGTGGCACGTCGCCAACCTCAGGTCGGCCGATGACCTCGACGACAAGCTGAAGGACTGCCTGACGGAGGCATACCTAGCCGCACCTCCGGCCGACTGAGCCGGGCCGCCGCGCGGGTAGGGACCACCCATGCCTGAAACGCCCGATCTGGAACAGATGCAGGACGAGCTGGACGACCTGAAGGAGGGCATCGACGATGCCCGTCGAGATGCCATCGAACACGGGAACCTCGACGACCCCACGCCCGACCAGACCTTCGTCGACCCCAACGCCGACGGGAAGCCGGACGGCCCAGGAGCCACCATCGCCACCTGACTTCGCCCCCAGCGCGTAACCGCCAGATCGCGCCGGGTCGCGACTCGGGCAAGACGCGAACGTGTCGAATCCGGCGCGAGTTCGAAAGGTCAAGGGCGCGAATGATGCGGCGGCGGGGTGCCCCGCGATCGTCGTAGGCGGCGGTGTCATCGGTTGAGACTCCGCCGAGATCGCTTCTGAGTTCACCAGAGCGCGGTCCTCGCGCCCTCCTGCGCGGCGCAGAAGCACGGGCCCGCGGGGTGCGTTGGCCGAACCGTTCGTGGCGGTGACGCCGTTCTGAGTAGTCCACACGGCAGTTCTCGCGTTCTGGGCTACTCAAAATCGCCGGCCCAGGCTTCTGAGTAGCCCAGGCAGCAGTTCTCGCGCTCTGGGCTACTCAGAACCGATTTCGACCGTCACCTCCGAGCTGACACCGCTACCACCGACTCGAGCCGGCGACCCCGCCGCCGCCTCGTTGCCGCTCGTGGTCAACGAAGAACCACGGTGGGCGCGAAGGGACGCGAACCTGCGGCGGTTGTGCCGCGTTTCTACGGCACGACAGGCCCAGGTTGCAGGACCTTCGGCCCGGCGCGTTGCGGGCAGTTCGCGCTGCTAGTCGATCTCGATGTAGCGGTGGGGGGCGGGGCCCTGCTG
>JALYWQ010000370.1 GCA_030852625.1 Actinomycetota bacterium | reverse complement strand
GTCGAGATGGCCGAGCTGCAAGGACCGCTCGACGACCACGATCGCGGCGCCCTCGGCGACGGGTTCGTGACCTCGGCCGCGGTGCTCCGCCACCTGCAGGCCGACCCACTGCTGCCCGCCAAGTTGTTGCCGAGCGGCTGGCCCGGCGATGCGCTGCGAGCCGCGTACGACCGCTACGACGCCGCCTACCGCGCCGTGCTGCGGGAGTGGTTCGCGGCCGCCCGCCGGTGATGCAACGGGCCCGCTACTGGCCGAACATGGCCAGCCACTGCTCCTGGGAGCGGGGCGCGAACACGTAGTTCCAGCGCCGGGTGTCGGCCATCGACTGCGACGGCTCCGCTGAGTAGAGGTGGCCGGGGAACAGCACGGCGTGATCGGGGATCTTGGACAGCTTGTGGGTGAGGCTGTCGTAGAGCGCGGCGGGATCGCCGCCGGGCAGATCGGTTCGACCGCAGCCCTCGAGGAAGAGGGTGTCGCCGCTCACCAGGCGGTCGTTGACGTAGAAGCACTGGCTCCCCGGCGTGTGGCCTGGCGTGTGGATGAGCTCGATCGGGATCTCGCCCACCATGAGGGTGTCGCCGCTGCTGTGCTGCACGAGGTCGGTGGCGGCCACCTCCGTGACCCGCTGCACCAGCGGCGCCTCCTCGGCCTGCACGTGGATCGGCACCGACTGCAGCGAGAGGAGCTCGTTGATCCCCTCGATCGACAGCCCCATCATCGAGCCGCCCACGTGGTCCGGGTGGTAGTGGGTGGCGAGCACACCGGTGAGCCGCATGCCGTCGGCCTCGAGGATCCGCAGCAGGTCGGCCACGCCGTAGGCGGGGTCGACGGCCACCGCCTCCCCGGTCTCCCGGTCGCCGATGAGGTAGACGAAGTTGACCATCTGCCGGGCGATCGGGTCGCTGGTGGCGAAGTCGCGGCCGGCGAGGAGCTGGCGGAAGTAGAGGCGGTCGTCGCTCATAGGGTGGGAGCCTATGGGTCACCCGTGGGACGCCGTCAGCCTCGACGTCGGGGGCGTGCTCGTCGTCCCCCACCACGACGTGCTGGCCCGGACCCTGGACGACGTCGGCGCCACCTACGACCGGTCCCGGTTCGGGCCCGGCCACTACCTCGCCATGGCGGCGTGCGACCGGGCGGCGTCGGATCCCGACGACTTCACCGACTACCTCTGGGCCTTCGTCGGCGCCGTCGGCATCCCCGAGGACCAGGCCACCGCCGCCCACGACGCGCTGCTCGAGGTGCTGCTCACGCCGGTGTGGCGCCAACCGGTCGCCGGCTCCCGTGAGGGACTCGCGGCGCTGGCCGCCGGCGGCCATCGGCTGGCCGTGACGTCGAACAGCGACGGGACCGTCGCCGACCTCCTACTCGAGCACGAGTGGGTGCAGGTGGGTCATGGCCCCGGCGTCGTGGTCGAGGTGATCACCGACTCGGGCATCGTCGGCGTGTCGAAGCCCGACCCGGTGGTGTTCGCGGCGACGGTCGACGCGCTCGGCCTACCGCCGGACCGCGTCCTCCACGTCGGTGACAGCGTCCACTACGACGTCGAGGGAGCCAGGGCCAGCGGCCTCCAGTCCATCCACTTCGACCCGTACCAACTCTGCCAGTCGGACGACCACGACCACATCACCCGCTTGAGCGAGTTGCTGCGGTAGGGCCGCCCCGCTCAAGCTCCGACGAGCTCGCCGGAGGCGAGCGACGAGGACGCGCGGAAGGTGCGGCGGTAGGCGAGGGGGCTGGTGCCCACCTGGCGCTGGAAGTGCTGGCGCATGCCCGCCGGGGTGCCGAACCCGCTCTCGGAGGCGATGCGCTCCACCGGGAGGTCGGTGGTCTCGAGCAGCCGCTGGGCCAGCAGCACCCGCTGCCGCACGAGCCACTTCAGCGGCGTCGTCCCGGTGATGGACACGAACCGGCGGGCGAAGGTGCGGGGGCTGGTCGCGGCCTGCCGGGCGAGCGTCTCCACGGTGAGCGGCTCGGCCAGGTGCTCGAGGGCCCAGTCGATGGTGAGGCGCATCGGGTCGTCGACCTCGCACAGCGGCGGCACCGGGGCCTCCACGTACTGGGCCTGGCCGCCGTCGCGATGGGGCGGCACGACCATGCGGCGGGCGACGGCGTTGGCCACCTCGGCGCCGTGGTCGCTCCGGACCACATGGAGGCAGAGGTCGATGGCCGCGGCGGTGCCGGCCGACGTCATCACCCGTCCGTCGATCACGTAGAGGACGTCGGACTCCACCTGCACGAGCGGGAAGCGACGGGCCAGGGCGTCGGCGTACTTCCAGTGCGTCGTTGCGGGCCGGCCGTCGAGGAGGCCGATGGCTGCGAGCAGGAAGGCGCCGCTGCAGAAGCTCATGATCCGAGCGCCCCGCTCGTGGGCGGCGAGGAGCGCTTCCGTCAGCTCGGCGGTCGGCTCCATGCCGGGCTTCCAGTTGGGGACCACGATCGTGTCGGCCTGCTCGAGGTCGGCCACGCCGAACGGGGTGTTGAGGGAGAGCCCCTCGGCGGCGCTGGCCTCGACGGGTCCGTCGGCGAGCGAGCAGATGATGAGCCGGTACCAGGGGTCGACGAGCTCGCTGCGGTCGAGGCCGAACACCTCGCACGCCACGCTCAGCTCGAAGGGGCTGACGCCGTGGTACACGAGAGCGGCGACGGTGTGGCGGCGGCTGCGGGTTCGGGCCATGGGTCCATCCTCGCCTGGCAGCATCGTTGCGACCAGGCTGATTCCTGCCATTGGCAGGATAGTTGCGGACAGCGTCGTTCCTGCCACTGTGCGATCACCTGGCGCCCGCGGATGATCGCCCCATGCTCTCCGCCCACTGCCCCCGCCACGGTCGCACCGTCCTCCTCACCGCCGCCCAGATCCGCGGGGTCGAGTCGGGTGAGCGGCACCACCTCGTCCGCTGGACCTGCACCTGCGGGACCCGCGGCACCACCACCTTCCCCCGTCGCCGCTCCGGCATCTGACCAACCGACCTCTAACGTGCGGGCATGCGCACTGCGGGTCGGCGGCGGTTGGATGTGTTCTGGATCGGCACGAGCGCGGTCGTGGCCGGCGGCATCGCGGCGCTCGGGTCGGCGGTGGCCAGCCCCGAACGGGTGGAGCGGATGTGGGTCGGCGCCCAACTGCGGGAGGACGGCACCGCCACCATCTCCGAGGTGATCGACTACGACTTCGGCCTCGGCCAGGAGCGCCACGGGATCTTCCGCAACATCCCCGGCGTGCCGTTCAACGCCACCATCCAGGTCGACTCGCCGGACGCTCCTGACGGCATCGCGGCGCAGATCCCCACCTCGGTCGGCGGCGAGCAGGGCGTGCAGGTGAAGATCGGCGACCCGAACACGACGATCCAGGGCCAGCACCGCTACCTCCTCCGCTACGACCACGGCGGGATCCAGGCCGCCAACGGCAGCCTCGAGTGGGACGCCGTGGGCACGGGGTGGGACGTGAAGATCGAGGAGGTCGAGGTGGGTGTCGTGGCACCGTGGGAGTTCGAGGACCTCCGCTGCGCCAAGGGCTCCACCGGCGACGTCGGCGGCTGCACCATCGAACAGCCGGAGCCCGGACTGCTCCGGCTCCACGTCGATGCACTCGGCGCCCACGAGGGCATCTCGATCTTCGCCGGCCACGGTCGCACGCTCGAGGCCGGGGCGCCGGCCCTCCCCCTGCCGCCGGCCGACCCGCCCGAGGACGAGGGCGCCGGGATCGCCCAACCGGCTGCCGTCGCCGCCCTCGGCGTGCTCGGCGGTGGCATCACCATGTCGCGCTTCGTTCGCCGCAGGGGCCGCGAGCGCGTCGGCGTCGGTGGGGTCGCCGACGCCGCCTGGGCCGGTGGTGGCGGGCCGACGTCGGATCGCCTCGTCGACGCCGAGGAGCTGGCCGAGATGGCCACCACGGAGTTCGCGCCCCCCGAGGGGATCACCGCGCCGATGGGCGGGATCATCCTGATGGAACGGGTCGTCGACGATCACAAGACGGCCTGGCTCATCGAGGCCGCCATCGCCGGCCACATCGAGCTCGACGAACCGAAGAAGAACAAGGTGCGGCTCACCCGTCTGTCCGACGGCGACGCCAGCACCCGACCGATCCTCGACGCCATGTTCGGCGGCCGCAGCGAGATCACCCTCGGCAAGTACGACTCCACCTTCGCCGGAGGCTGGGGGAAGATCGGCACGCTGCTCGAGAGCTGGAGCGGGAGCAGCCAGCTCTGGGACCCGGCCGGCGACAAGCGGCGCACGAGGTACCGCGTCCTCGGCGTCCTCGGCATCATCCTCGGCGTCGTCCTCGTCGGGGCCGGCGGCGCGCTGTCCGGCTTGTTCGGGGGCTCGTGGCTCGGCCTACTGGTCGCCGGGGCCATCGTGCTCGGCCTGTCGTTCGGCGCCATCGTCCGGTCGTGGGAGCTCCGCGTGCGCACGGTCACGGGGTCGGCCCACTACCTGCGGGTGGAGTCGTTCCGCCGGTTCCTCCACGGGTCCGAGGCGTACCACGCCGAGGAGGCCGCCAAGCGGGGCCTGCTCCGCGAGTACACCGCGTGGGCCGTGGCCGTGGGCGAGGTGGACCGCTGGTCGAAGGCCTGTGCGTCAGCCTCGATCGCGCCGAGCACGGCCGGCCTCGGCTACGCCCTCATGGCACCGCACTTCTCGTCGGCAGCCACGAGCGCGTCCACGGCACCGTCGTCGAGCGGCGGCGGTGGTGGGGGCGGCAGCGTCGGAGGCGGCGGTGGCGGTGGCGGCGGCGGGAGCTGGTGAGCGGCCGCTGGTGAGCCGCCGCTGACGAGGGCCTACTGGCTCCGGCGCTTGGCGATGCGCGCCGCAGCATCGCCCACGGCGAGGAACAGCTCGGTGGCATCGTCGACCAGCTGCTCGCGGGTGATCGTGATGCGCCCTTCGAGCCACGACACCACGAGCTCGCCGGCACCGCCGACGAGCATGGCGGCAGCGAGCCCGCCGATGGGGTCGGCGGAGGGGATCCGGCCGTGGGCGTCTCGACCGTGCTGTTCCACGGCGGCGACGAGCTGGTGGGCGGTCTCGATACGACGACGGTTGAGGGCCTCGTTGCCGAGGGCCTCCACGTAGAGCACCCGACCGCGCCGTCGGTCCTCGTCGACGAAGCCCACCGTGGCCTCGAGCGTGGCGCGGAACTGGTCGCGCGGCTCGGGACCGGCGTTGGCCACGGCGTTGAACACGAGGGTGGCCAGCTCGGTGACGAGGCGCTCATAGACCGCCACGATCAGCTCGTCGAGGTCCTCGAAGCTCTCGTAGAAGTACCGGGGGTTGAGCCGGGCCCGTTGACACACCGCTCGCACCGACGTGCCCGATGCCCCGTCGGTGCCGAGGAGCTCGAACGCGGCATCGAGCAGGAGCCCGCGCCGCTCGGCGACGCGGTCCTCAGGGGAAAGCCCCACCCAACGGGTGGGCTTGCGGGTGGACGATGAGGTTGGCAACGCCCGTAACCATAACGTAGGGTCCTGGCTACGGGCGTATCCAACACGAGCGCCACCAGCGCAGGGGGCTGACGGGACGACATGGCGGAGCACGTGCTCATCGTCGGTGGGGGGATCGGTGGCCTCACCGCCGCCCTCGGGTTGGCTCGGGCGGGACACCCGGTGACGATCCTCGAACGGGACCCGCTGCCGCCCACCGCCGACGTGGAGGAGACCTTCCGGGCCGAGCGCCGGGGCGCCCCGCAGGTGCACCAGACCCACGGGTTCCTCGCTCGCATCCAGGTGCTGCTGCGCGACGAGTTCCCCGACGTGTTCGCCGAGCTCCTCGATGCCGGCGCCCTCACCATGCCGATGACCGCCAACCTCGGCGAGCCGCAGCCCGGCGACGAGGACCTCCGCGTCCTCATCACCCGCCGCACCACCCTCGAGTGGGTCCTGCGCAAGGCCACCGTCCGTGAGGCCAACGTGCAGTTCCGCACCGGCGTGGGCGTCGAGGGCCTGATCGCCGGAGCGCCGTCGACGGACGGCATCCCCACCGTCACGGGCGTGCGCCTCGAGGGTGGCGAGGAGCTCGCCGCCGACATCGTCGTGGCCGCCACCGGCCGACGCGGGGTGGTCCCCGAGTGGCTGGCCGAGCTCGGCGTCGAGGTGCCCGAGGAGATCGTGGAGAGCGGCCTGATGTACGTGTCGCGCTGGTACCGCGACCCCGGCCACGAGATCCCGCTCGACG
>JALYWQ010000345.1 GCA_030852625.1 Actinomycetota bacterium | reverse complement strand
CTCCTGCTCGTCACCATCACCGTGTTGGCCGGCCAGGCGCTCGCGGCGTTCGTCGACGGTCAGCGGCGGGCGGCGGGCGCGCTGGCGGTGGCCGTCGTGGCGATCGTCGGGCTGTCGTCGATCGCCCCCGACGGTCACGCGGCCGGTTCGGCCGAGGTGGCCATGGTGCAGGGCGGCGGGCCGCAGGGCACCCGGAAGTCGAACGCCACGGTCACGGCCACCTTCGCCCGTCACGTGGAGGCCACCGACGGGGTGCGGCCTCCGGTGGACCTGATCCTCTGGCCCGAGGACGTGATCGACACCGACGAGGACTTCGCGTCCGACCCGTGGGCGGGGGTCATCTCGGCGCTGGCCCAAGCCGCCGGTGCCCCGATGATCGTCGGCACCGTGGAGGGCGCCGGGCCGACCACCTTCCGCAACGCCGCCGTGCTCGTCGACGCGTCGGGCGACATCGTCGACCGCTACGACAAGGTCCACCGGGTCCCGTTCGGCGAGTACGTGCCGTTGCGGTCGCTGCTCGAGCTCTTCGCCGAGGACGCCCTGCCCGATCGGGACCTCGTCACCAGCGACGGGCGGGCCCGCCTCGACGTGCCCGGCCCGATCGGCCGGGCGTCGGTGGCCATCTCGTGGGAGGTGTTCTTCCCGGACCGGGCCCGGGAGGGCGTGGGCGACGGCGGCCGGATCATCTTCAACCCGACGAACGGATCGTCCTTCAGCGGCACCATCGTCCAGACCCAGCAGGTGGCGTCGTCGCGCCTCCGGGCCATCGAGAACGGGCGGTGGGTGCTCCAGGTCGCTCCCACCGGGTTCAGTGCCGTGGTGGACCAGCACGGCGAGGTGCGTGCCCGGTCGAGCATCAGCGAGGCCACCGTCATCCAGGGAGTCGCACAGCTCCGGGAGGGCGAGACCTTCTACACCAGGGTCGGCAACGCCCCTGCCCTCGTGCTGTCGTTCCTGTTGATCGCGCTGGGCTGGGCCATCGACCGGCGCGTCAGCCGGCGCTGACGTCCGGGACCGGAGCGACGCGCAGGCTCAGGGCGGGGGCCTCGGCGGGACGACCCGGGAGCTCGACGGTGGTGGAACCTCCGCCGGTCGACCACACGAGCGGCCGGTCGTGCCCGAGCAGCTCGATGGTGGCGCCGTCGGCCGGCGTCACGCCCGGGAGCACCACCTCGGCGGAGCCGGGGGTGCCGAGCACGATGGCGTGGGCCGCCGATCCGTCGCCGGCCCGGGTCCAGCGAACGTCGAGCCCGTCGCCCGTGGTGGTGGCCGGCACGGCCATCGGACGGGTGCCGTAGATCGCGGGGCCGTTGACCCGCAGCCACCAGCCGAGGGCCAGCAGCCGCTGGGCCTGGGCCCACGGGATCGTGCCGTCGCCGGTGGGGCCCACGTTGAGCAGCAGGTTGCCGCCGTTGGCCACCAGGTCGACGAACATCCGCACCAGCTCGTCGGGCGCCAGGTAGGTGCTGTCGTCCTCGAGCCGGTTGAAGCCGAACGACGTGCCGATCCCGCGCGTGGCCTCCCACTTCCGGTTGGGGTCGCCCTTCGTCGTGTACTCGGGGGTGACGAAGTCGGCGTGCTTGGCGCCGGCGGTCTGGGCCATCCAGTCGAACCGGTTGTTGACCACCCCGTCGGGGACGGCGCCGTAGTACCGCTCGAAGAGACCGTCGAGGTCGAGCGAGGCCGGCGACCCGATGTCACCCCAGAGCACGTCGGGCCGGTAGCGCTCGATGAGCTCGCTCCAATGGGCCTCGACGTAGTCGCGGTACTCGTCGGTCTGCGGGATGGCCGTGAACATCGACTTCAGGTCGGTCATCGGCAGGCCGCCGAAGCTCCAGTCGAGACCCCCGGAGTAGTAGGTGCCGAACCGCAGCCCACGGTCCCGCACCGCCCCGGCCAGGTCGCCCACGAGGTCCCGCTCGGAGGCCCACCGCTCCTTGTTCGGGTTCGGCGTGTCGCTCGGCCAGAGCAGGACGCCGTCGTGGTGCTTGGTGACGAGCACCACGTAGCGGGCGCCGGCGGCTTCGAACAGATCGGCCCAGGGGTCGGGCTGCCACCCAGCGTGGCCGGCGAGGAACTGGTCCACGAAGTCGTCGTAGGGGGCGTCGCCGTAGTGCTCCTGGTGATGGAGTTGGGCCGGGCTCCCGTCGATGGAGATGGAGTTCTGGTACCACTCGACGTACGGCGAGCACCGCATGGCCTCTTCCCAGCCCCCACCGCCCTCGGCCAGATCGAACGGCGAATCCGTGATCGGGGCGAACGCCGGCACCGCCGCTGCGGTCCAATGGACGAAGATGCCCAACTTGGCATCGTCGAACCAAGCGGGGAGGGGGCGGGTTCCAGGTTCCACGGCCCGCCTTCTAGCACAGGGGCCCCGCCCCGCTTGACCGGAGGGTCAACAGCCCGGAAGGCTTGCGGGACCATGCCCTCCGACGCCCCCCTCCGGATCGCTTACCTCACCTACCGCGGCAAGCCGCACGTGGGTGGACAGGGCGTGTACAGCCGCCACCTCTCGAAGGCCCTCGTCGACCTCGGCCACCACGTGGAGGTGCTGGGCGGCCAGCCGTACCCGGTCCTCGACGAGCGGGTGCCGCTGATCGAGCTCCCGAGCCTCGACATCTACAACGACCACTTCCCGATGCGCCAGCCCGGGTTGTGGGAGCTGAAGAACTGGAAGGACGTCCTCGAGGTGTCGGCCTTCGTCGGCGGCACGTTCCCGGAGCCCCTGGCCTTCTCGATGCGGGCCTGGGACCACCTGAAGCACCGCAAGGGCGAGTTCGACATCGTCCAGGACAACCAGTGCCTGGGCTATGGGCTGCTCCTCATCGAGCGCCAGCTGGGGATCCCGGTGCTGGGCACCATCCACCACCCGATCACGATGGACCGGCGCCTCGAGATCGCCAACGCCGAGGGCTGGTACAAGAAGCTCACCCTGCGACGCTGGTACGCCTTCGTCGACATGCAGACCCAGGTGGCCCGCCGCCTGAAGCGCATCATCACGGTGTCGGAGAACTCCTTCAAGGACATCGTGGCCGACCACAAGGTCGATCCCGAGCGGATGGCCGTGGTGCCCGTGGGCGTCGACTTCGAGCTGTTCAAGCCGCTGCCGAAGGTGCAGCCGGTCCCCGGCCGCCTCGTCACCACCGCCTCGGCCGACGTGGCCATGAAGGGGCTCAAGTTCCTGCTCGAGGCCGTCGCCAAGCTCCGCACCGAGCGTGACGACGTGCACCTCGTGGTGATCGGTCGCCGCAAGCCTGGCGGCGACAGCGACAACGCCATCAAGAAGCTCGGCCTCGAAGACCACGTGGAGTTCGTCACCGGCGTGGCCGAGGAGCGCATCATCGAGCTCTACTCGGAGGCCGAGCTGGCCGTCGTCCCCTCGCTCTACGAGGGCTTCTCGCTGCCGGCCATCGAGGCCATGTCGTGTGGCGTGCCCCTCGTGGCCACCACCGGCGGGGCCATCCCCGAGGTGGTCGGCAAGGACGGCGACACCGCCCTCCTCGTCCCCCCTGGCGACAGCGAGGCCCTGGCGGCCAAGCTGCGCTGGGCCCTCGAGCAGGACGACCTCCGCACCACCGTCGGCGCCCGTGGCCGCCAGCGCATCATCGACCGCTGGTCCTGGATCCACACCGCCAAGAAGACCGTCGAGCAGTACCGCATCCGCCTCGAGCTCGAGAAGTCGGGCAACTAGTGCTGACCGTCCGCTTCGACCAGCTCGGGGTGCGCCCCGGCGACCTCGTGCTCGACATGGGGTGCGGAGCCGGACGCCACGCCTTCGAGTCCTACCGGCGCGGCGCCCGCGTCGTGGCCTTCGACTACCTGGCCTCCGAGCTCAAGGACGTGGCCGGCCTGTTCGCGGCCATGCGGGAGAGCGGTGAAGCCGGCACCGCCGCCGGCTCGCTGGCCGCCACCGCCAACGGTGACGCCCTCGCGCTCCCCTTCCCTGACGACACCTTCGACCGCGTGATCGCGTCAGAGGTGCTCGAGCACGTCAGCGACGACCTGGTCGCCCTCGAGGAGATCTTCCGGGTGCTGAAGCCCGGCGGCACCCTCGCCGCCACCGTGCCGGCCTGGCTCCCCGAGCAGGTCTGCTGGGCCCTGTCGTCGGAGTACCACGCCCCCTTCGTCGAAGGCGGCCACGTGCGGATCTTCTCCGAGCCGCAGCTCCGCCACCGCATGCGCGACGCCGGTCTCCGGCCCCGGGGGGCCCACCACGCCCACGCCCTGCACTCGCCCTACTGGTGGCTGAAGTGCGCCGTCGGCCCCACCAACGACGACCACCCGCTCGTGAAGGCCTACCTCAAGCTCCTCGTGTGGGACATCACCGGCACCCAGCCCGTCGCCACCGTGACCAAGCTCGCCGAGCGCGTGCTCAACCCCGTGCTCGGCAAGAGCCTCGTGGTCTACGCCGAGAAGCCCACTGGGAAGGGCTAGACGATGCCGATCGACGTTCCCGGGCTGGTTTCGGCCGCCGACCTCCACGCCACCGTTGACGGCATCGCCGAATGGCAGCTGCCGTCCGGGATGATCCCGTGGTTCCCCGGTGGTCACGCCGACCCGTGGAACCACGTGGAGGCGGCCATGGCGCTCGACCTCGGCGGCCACACCGCGGCGGCCGACCGGGCCTACGAGTGGCTCACCGACCTGCAGCGGCCCGACGGCTCGTGGCACCAGTACTACATCGCCGACGACCAGGGCCGCACCCAGGTGGAGCAGGACAAGCTCGACGCCAACGTGTGCGCCTACGTGGCGGCGGGCGTGTGGCACCGCTGGCTCCTCCAGGAGGACCGCGGCTTCGCCGAGGCCATGTGGCCGGTGGTCGAGAAGGCCATCGACTTCGTGCTCGACCTCCAGACGCCGCGCGGCGAGATCCTCTGGGCCCGCCACGCCGACGGAACGCCGTGGAGCTTCGCGCTGCTCACCGGCTCGTCGTCGATCTGCCACAGCCTGCGCTGCGCCATCGCGCTGGCCGAGCTGCTCGGCCACGAACGGCCCGATTGGGAGCTGTCAGCGGCCCGCCTGGCCCACACCATCGCCGAGGTGCCCGACGCGTTCGCGCCGAAGCACCGGTGGGCGATGGACTGGTACTACCCCGTGCTCGGCGGCGCCGTCCTCGGCGAGGCCGGCCGGGAGCGGCTGCTCGAGGGCTGGCCGCGGTTCGTCATGGAGGGCAAGGGCGTGCGGTGCGTCTCGTCCA
>JALYWQ010000339.1 GCA_030852625.1 Actinomycetota bacterium | reverse complement strand
AGCCCACGCAGGGCGACGGCACCTGGCACCTGCAGGACGGCGATCGCACCCTCGACGTCTACGAGGGCCTCGGCACGCAGTGGTCGTACGGCGCCGGGAACCCCGACGCCGGGTTCTCGGTGGCGGTCGACAGCGGCAGCGGATCGAGCCCGCCCGAGTGCGTCGGCGGTCCGGCGGTCGACTGCGCCCCGGTGGAGGAGCGCACCACGACGACGGTCCCCGCCGACCCTGGCGCGGCCGACGACGCCAAGGCGCTGGCCCTCGACCTCCTGGCGGCCACGGGCATGGACCTCGCCGACGTGGAGGTCACCGTCGAGGGCCCGCAGCCGGGCTACTGGATCTACGTCATCCCGCGGGTCGACGGTCACCTGGCCGCTGATCTCGGCGCCAGCGTGGGCGTCGGCCCCGACGGCGCCGTGGAGTTCGCCAACGGGCGGCTCGGCCGCCCCGAGAGTGCGGGCGACGTCGCCATGGTCGACACCGCCGAGGCCATCGAGCGGCTCAACGAGGGCATGGGCGGCTGGTCCGCCTACGGCGATGTCGCCACCGGGACCGACATCGAGACGGGCTACGCCGAGTGCGAGGCGTCGGCCGACGGCCGGGAGACCTGCTCGAGCGTGCCGCCGTGCGCCACGGCCGGCGTGGCCCAGGAGGCGCCGACCACGACGGTCGCCATCGTCGACCCCGACACGCCGGCCTCCAGCGAGGACGGCGCGGCGGCGAGCGGCGGGGTGGATGCCGTCGAGCCGGTCGAGCCGAGCATCACGCCTCCGGTCGACTGCGGCTACAGCCCGCCGGCCATGCCGGAGGAGCCCGTCGAGGTCGTGCTCACCCACGCCCGCGTGAACCTGATGCTGCTCCCGGCGTCCGACGGATCGAACGACGGCTACCTCGTTCCGGGCTACGAGTTCGACAGCGACGATGGCGGCACCGTCGCCCAGGTGGCCATCGCCGACGACGCCCTCGAGCCCGTCGACGTCGACCCGTCCCGCCCGGCGCCGTTCCCTGAGCCGAAGTGCACCACGGCCGACTTCGAGTCCGACGGTATCGTCGACGAGATCTACTGCGACGGCCCTCAGCAGACCACGACCACCTTCGACCCGGTTCAACCCCTCGGTGGCGGGAGCTCGGGCAGCTCCGGCAACAGCTCGTCGTCGCCCGGCGTCGCGCCCGACGACCCGACCATGAGCATCCAGCCCGACCCCCTGCCGGGTCAGGTGACGCCCACCACGCCGTGCGTCCTGCCGAAGCCAGGCCCGAACGGCGAGGTGCCGGCCATCGCCTGCGCCGACGGGCCGCCGCCGTCCGGCTGACCGCCGGCCCGGGTAGAGGACCCGGAACAGGCGCCGGATAGCATCGGCGACCGCATGTTCGACTCCCTCTCCGACCGGTTCGACGGCATCTTCAAGCGGCTCCGCGGCAAGGGGAAGCTGCGCGAGGAAGACGTCGAGGAGGTGCTGCGGGAGATCCGCGTCGCCCTCCTCGAAGCCGACGTCGACTTCACCGTCGTCCGCACCCTGCAGGGCCGGATCCGGGAGCGGGCCGTCGGCATCGAGCTGTCCGAGGCCCTGAACCCCGCGCAGCACGTCATCAAGATCGTCCACGAGGAGCTGATCAACACCCTCGGCGGCGAGACGATCAAGATCCAGTTCGCCAGCAAGCCGCCCACCGTGGTGCTGATGGCCGGCCTCCAGGGTTCCGGCAAGACCACCAACTCCGCCAAGCTGGCTCGCTGGTTCAAGCAACAGGGCCGCAACCCGCTGCTCGTCGGCGCCGACCTCCAGCGGCCCGCCGCCGTCGAGCAGCTGCAGACGTTGGCCCGGCAGATCGACGTGCCGGTGTTCTCGCAGCCCGGCGACCCGGTGGCCACCGCCGCCGCCGGCCTCGAGGAGGCTCGCCGTCTCGGCCGAGACGTGCTGATCGTCGACACCGCCGGTCGCCTGGCCATCGACGCCGAGCTCATGGAGCAGGTGCGGCAGATCTCCCACGCCGTCACCCCGAACTACACGTTCCTCGTCATCGACGCGATGACGGGTCAGGACGCCGTCACCACGGCCAAGTCCTTCAACGAGACCCTCGAGCTCGACGGCGTGATCCTCACGAAGCTCGACGGCGACGCCCGCGGCGGCGCCGCCCTCAGCGTGAAGGAGGTGGTGGGCAAGCCCATCGCCTTCGCGTCCACCGGCGAGAAGCTGGCCGACTTCGAGCTCTTCCACCCCGA
>JALYWQ010000335.1 GCA_030852625.1 Actinomycetota bacterium | reverse complement strand
TCCTCAAGCTGATCAACTGGAAGATCGCCTGGGGGGTGAGCCGTGGTGTCGGGCCGCAGGACGCGTCGGCCACCAAGGTCTTCGGCACCGAGTTCTACACCGAGGCCTACCGGCTCCTGATGGAGGTGCTCGGTGAGGAGGCCGTGGTGCAACGCGGGTCACCGGGCTCGATCATCAAGAGCCGGCTCGAGCGGTACTACCGCTCGGCACTGATCCTCACGTTCGGCGGCGGTACCAACGAGGTGCAGCGCGACATCATCGCCATGGTCGGTCTCGGGCTCCCCCGAGCCCCGCGGTAGGAGGCACACGATGGACTTCTCCTTCACCGACGAGCAGCAGGAGCTGGGCGGCCTCGCCCGCCGCATCCTCGAGGACAAGGTCACCGAGCCGGTGCTCCGCGAGGTCGACGCCGCCGGCGTCCGCTTCGACAAGGGCACGTGGCAGGCCCTCGCCGACGCCGGCCTCCTCGGCATCGGCCTCCCCGTCGAGCTCGGCGGCGGGGGCTACGGGATCGTCGAGCAGTGCGTGGTGCTCGAGCAGGTGGGACGCACGGTGGCGCCGGTGCCGGTGGCCGCATCCACCGTCCTCGGGGCCTTGCCGATCGCGCAATTCGGTAGCGACGGCCTCCGGCAGCGCTGGGTGACGGCGGCGGCCGACGGCAGCGCCATCCTCACTGCCGCCTACGCCGAGCCGGCCAACCGCTACCCCGAGCAGCCGGCCACCACCGCCTCGCCCGACGGCGTCGGTTGGCGGCTCACCGGCGTGAAGACGTGCGTCCCGGCTGGCTCCATCGCCGACGCGTTCGTGGTGCCGGCCACCGCGCCCGAGGGCCCGGCGCTGTTCCTCGTGGAGCGGGGCGCGTCCGGGCTCACCGTCGAGGCGCAGGCCACGACCGACCGCGACGCCTACGGCCACCTCGTGTTGGACGGCGTCGCCGTCCCCGGCGACGCCGTGATCGGGTCGGTGGCTGACGGCCGCGAGATCGTGGCGTGGTCCTTCGAACGGGCCACGATCGCCCGTTGCGCCGAGATGCTCGGCGTGCTCGCCCGCGCCCTCGAGATGACGGGCGACTACACGAAGCAGCGGGTGCAGTTCGACCGCCCGATCGCCACCTTCCAGGCCGTGGGGCACCGGTTGGCCGACTGCTACATCGACATCGAGGGCCTCCGCCTCACCTTCTGGCAGGCCATGTGGCTGCTCGAGGAGGGACGTCCGGCGGCCACGGAGGTGGAGGTGGCCAAGTACTGGGCCGCCGAGGCCGCCCATCGGGTGGGCCACGCCGTGGTCCACGTGCACGGCGGCACCGGCATCGACGAGGACTACCCGCTCCACCGCTACTTCGTGGCCGCCAAGGCATTGGAGTTCGCCCTCGGAGGGGCCACCGACCAGTTGTTGCGCATCGGCGCGGCGTTCGCTCGCGCACAGACCTGAGCAACCCACGCGCGCTCGCGCACACCCCATGTGTGCTCGTGGCGAAGTTCACGGACTGTCCCCTCCCACATTCGGGAGTGAACCTGCATAGTGGCGCCGTGACGGATCTGTGGAGGGTCTACGACGAGATGGCGCCGTGGTACGCGGCGTTCGCTTCGGACAGCCCGTACAACGCGCACTACGACCGACCGGCGATGCTCGACCTGTGCGGCGAGGTCCGGGGCCTCCGGGTGCTCGACGCCGCCTGCGGCCCGGGCTTCTACGCGGCGGAACTGGTCGCCCGGGGCGCGGAGGTGGTCGGCTTCGACGCCAGCCTGCCGATGGTGAAGCTGGCCCAGGAACGCCTGGGGGAGCAGGCGAGGGTCCATCAGCTCGAGCTCGGCGAACCATTGCCGTTCGAGGACGGCTCGTTCGACCTGATCGTGTGCGCGCTGGCCATCCACTACGTCGCCGACCGCCGGGCTGCCCTCCGCGAGCTCCACCGCGTGCTCGACCCCGGTGGAGCCCTCGTGCTGTCGACCCAGCACCCCACGCAGGACTGGCTCCGCAAGGGCGGCTCGTACTTCGACGTCACGGTCGAGCACGACATCTGGCGGCCCGACTCGGGCGGCTGGGCGGTGTCGTACTGGCGGGAGCCGTTGAGCTCGCTCACCGACGCCTGTGCGGACGCCGGCTTCCTCATCGAGCGCATCGTCGAGCCCCGCCCGGCCGAGTCGATGCTCGACCGGTGGCCGCACGACTACGAGAAGCTCGTCAAGGAACCGGGGTTCCTCGACCTCCGACTCGTCCGTCGCTGACCTCGGGACGAGGCGTCCGACCGCCGAGCCGAAGCGCGGTCCTGGGTAGAATGTGTTCTACTTCGGGCCGTGACCGAGGGGGAGCTCGCCGCACCGGTACCGGACGGCATGAACATCGATCTGCTCGATCGGGACCGCTTCACGGAGGGGATCCCGCACGACTGGTTCACCTGGCTGCGCACCAACGATCCCGTGCACTGGCACGAGGAACCCGACGGTCGAGGCTTCTGGACCATCACCAAGCACGCTGACGTCATCATCTGCAACCGCGACGCAGCGTCGTTCTCGTCGTCCGCCGAGCGGGGCGGTGTGGTGTCGATCGAGGACTACGCGCCGAGCGCCGAGAGCCAGGCCGCGGGCGGGAACCTCATGCTGATGATGGACCCGCCCGATCACACCCGCTACCGCAAGCTGGTGAACCGCGGGTTCACGCCCCGGATGATCGGGATGCTCGAGACCCACGTGCGCGAGCTCACGGCCCGGATCCTCGACCAGGCGCTGGTCAAGGACGAGAGCGACTTCGTGGTCGACATCGCCGCGGAGCTCCCCCTCGAGGTCATCGCCGAGCTCATCGGCGTGCCCCACGAGGACCGGTTCAAGATCTTCGACTGGAGCAACCGCATGATCGGGTCGGAGGACCCCGAGTACGCGGTGAGCGCGGAGGAGACGTTCAACGCGCAGGTGGAGATGTTCCTGTACGCCCAACAGCTCGCCGACCAACGGCGGGCCAGCCCGGCCGACGACATCATCACTGCCCTCCTGAGCGCCGAGGTCGACGGCGAATCGCTGTCGGACATGGACTTCAACCTCTTCTTCCTGCTCCTCTCGGTGGCCGGCAACGAGACCACCCGCAACGCCATCGCCGCGGGCATGAACGCCTTCCTCGAGCACCCGGACCAGTGGGAGCTGTTCGCCAGCGACCCGGCCGCCCACGTCGCCGGGGTCACCGAGGAGATCCTCCGTTGGGCGTCGCCGGTGCTGTTCTTCCGTCGCAACGCCACCCGCGACGTGGAGCTCCACGGACGGACGATCCGGGAGGGCGACAAGATCACCCTCTGGTACATCTCGGCCAACCGGGACGAGGACGTGTTCCCCGATCCCTTCCGGTTCGACATCACCCGCACGCCCAACCCGCACATCGCCTTCGGGGGCGGCGGGCCCCACTTCTGCCTCGGCGCCCAGCTGGCCCGCATGGAGATCTCGGTGCTGTTCGAAGAGCTGGCCCGGCGCCTCGACCACGTGGAGCAGCTCGGCCCGCCCGACCGCCTCCGGTCGAACTTCATCGGCGGCATCAAGCACCTCCCGGTCCGCTACCACGCCCGCTCCTGACCCGGCACACGCGAGGATGGCGACATGAGGACGGCGGGATGACGATGACGGCGGAGCTCACCGCCGAGCAGCTCGACCGACGGCGCCGGGTGATCGACGCCGCCTTCGAGCTCGGCGCCGAGGGCGGCTACGAGGCCGTGCAGATGCGCGACGTCTCCCTCACCGCCAACGTGGCGCTGGCCACCATCTACCGCTACTTCTCGTCGAAGGACCACCTGCTCGCGGCCGCCATGTCGGAGTGGATCGAGCGCCTGCAGACCCGCGTGGCCCAGTCGCCGCCGAAGGGGGCCACCGCGGCGGACCAGATGGTCGACATCCTCCACCGGGCCTGCCGGGCCATGGAGCGGCAGCCGAAGCTGGCCGTGGCCCTGCTCCGGGCCCTGGCGTCGTCGGACGCGGGGGTGGCCGAGAGCTCCGCCGTGCACCGCGAGCAGATCGCGTCGATGGGCGACCCGGTGCTGGCCCACCTGCCCGAGCCGGTGCGCGCCGACATCCTCGCCGTCATCGGGCACGTCTGGTACTCCACGCTCATCTCGTGGGCCAACGGTCGCAACGACTTCTCCACGGTCACCACCGAGCTCGAGCGTGCCGCGCGCGTGCTCATCGAGCCCTACGACCGGAGCTGACCGATCCATCGCTCGATGTGATCGCGGGTCCGGCCCGGCGGTACCGTCGTCGGCCATGCCCGCCCCCGCGAGCGACCTCGAGTTCCTCGGTCTCGACCTGCTCGACTCGACGCGGTCGACCTTCGTGCTCGAGCGGCAGCTGGCCCGACCCGATGGCCGGCTCTACGGCGGCACGGCCGTGGCGGTGGCTGTCGCGCTGGCCGAGCAAGCCACCGATCGGGCGCCGATCTGGACCACGGTGCAGTTCGTGCGGGCCGACACCAGCTCCGGCGACCGGATCGACTGCACCACCGAGGTCCTGAACTCCGGCCGGCGGTCGGCTCAGGTGCGGATCATCGGTCGCGTCGGCGACTCGGAGGTGTTCTGTGCGTTGGCCGCCACCGGCGAGCACAAGCGCAACGGCGTCGAGGGCGTCATGGAGCGGTTCCCGCAGGTGCTGCCCCCCGAGGTGAGCCCCCGCTACCAGTTCCGGCTCCCGATCCACCTGGCCAAGGCGCTCGGCGTGAACGTCGACGTGGAGGGGGCGGCCGAGTTCCGCATCGCGATGGCGGACGAGGACCACGACTTCGAGGAGCACGAGGTCGTGCTGTGGACCCGGGTGCCGGGTCACATCGCCACGCCGGCCATCCTCGGGTTCCTCGGCGACCTGTCCACGATCGCGGTGGTGAAGGCGGCCGGGGCCACCGGCGGGGGCGTCAGCCTCGACAACACGGTTCGGTTCGCGGCGCCGGCCACCGAGGGCGAGTGGGTGCTGGCCCAGATCGATCCGCACTTCGCCGCCGGCGGCTACGCCCACGGCAGCGTGCACCTCTGGTCCGAGACCGGCCGCTTCCTCGGCACCGCGGCGCAGACCAGCCAGGTCCGCGTCTGGGACTGACTAGGTCGGGCGGGACATGGCGACCCGCTCGCTCCGCCGGAGGCCGTGGTGCTCCTCGGTGTCCATCAGGGCGTCGAGCTCGGGGCCGAGGTCGCCGTCCCGGAGGACCGTGAAACCAAGCCGCTCGTAGTACGGCGCGTTCCAGGGCACGTCGGCGAAGGTGGTGAGGGTGACGCGGTCGTGGCCCTGCTCGGCGGCCCACGCGCGCACGTGCTCGAGCAGCGCCGCGCCGACGCCTCGGCCGCCGGCATCCGGATGCACGCTCACCTGCTCCACGTGGGCCACGCCGTCGACGAGGTCGACCACCACGTAGGCCACCACCGCTCCACCGTCGTCGGCCACCCAGCAGCGGCCGGCGTCCATCCACGCCGTGAGCTCGTCGAGCGAGGGTGGGTCGTCCTCGGCGATCTCAGGCCGGCCCACGCCGACGAAGGCCGCGCCGGCGGCCACCTCGATGGCCTGCAGGCGCTCCAGCTCGTTGGCACGCACGGCCCGGATCTCCACGGCGAGGGACCCTAGGGCCACCGCTCCAACCC
>JALYWQ010000324.1 GCA_030852625.1 Actinomycetota bacterium | reverse complement strand
GCTGGCCGACGAGGATGACCGCGGCCAGGAAGGCGCCGAGGGCCGTGAAGCCGATGCCGAAGCCGACGATCACCGGCGTGAGCACGGCGAGGAGGGCGGGGGTGGTGAGCTCACGGAGCGACGCCGCGGTGCAGATGTCGATCACGGGGCCGTGGTCGGGCTGCTTCAGGCCCTTCATGATGAGGCCGTCGGCGAACTGGCGACGCACTTCCTGGACCACCACGCCCGCCGTGCGGGACACGGCGTTGATGGCGAGGGCCGAGAAGAGGAACGGCACCGCGCCGCCGATGAGGAGGCCGATGAAGACCTTCGGATCGGCGACGTTGATCGGCAGGGCGTCGAACACGCCACGAGCGGTCTCGTTGAGCTCGTCGACACGGGCGGCACCGAGCAGTTCGTCGGCCGCCGTCTCGATGAACGAGGCGAAGATCGCCACCGAGGCGATCACGGCGGAGCCGATGGCGAAGCCCTTGGTGACGGCCTTGGTGGTGTTGCCCACCGCGTCGAGGCTGACCATGATCCGCTCGGGCTCGCCGTGGAACTCGCCCGACATCTCGGCGATGCCCGCCGCGTTGTCGGAGACGGGACCGAAGGTGTCCTCGGACACGATCACGCCGGTGGTGGCCAGCATGCCCATGCCGCAGAGGGCGACGAGGTAGAGCGAGAACTGCAGGTTGCCGCCACCGAGGGCCAGCGACACGCCGAGAGCGCCAGCGATGGCGATGATGGCGTACACCGAGCTCTCGAGGCCGGCCGAGGTGCCCGACAGGATCGCCGTGGCGGGACCAGTGCGGGTCGAGGCGGCGATCTCCTTCACCGGCGCGTGGTGCGTGGCGGTGAAGTACTCGGTGAGGCGGCTGACGATCTGGGCCAGCACGAGGCCGATCACGACGGCGGCGAAGCAACGCAGGCCGACGTGCGAGAGGCTTGCCGAGCCGTCGCCGTTGATGCCGTCGCCCACGTAGAGCAGCCCGATGGCACCCACGCCGATCACGGTGATGATCGACGCCGTGAGGAAGCCGCGGTTGATCGGCTTCAGGGCGTCGGTCTCACCCGGCTTGGCCTTCACGGCGTAGACGCCGAAGATCGAGGCGATGACGCCGACGGCGCGGGCGGCCAGCGGGAACACCAGGCCGAGGGCCGGGTTGGCGCCGATGGCGGTGAAGCCGGACACGCCGAGGATGATCGACGCCACGAGGGTGACCTCGTAGCTCTCGAACAGGTCGGAGGCCATGCCGGCGCAGTCGCCCACGTTGTCGCCCACGTTGTCGGCGATGGTGGCCGGGTTGCGGGGGTCGTCCTCGGGGATGCCGGCCTCGACCTTGCCGACGAGGTCGGCGCCGACGTCAGCGGCCTTCGTGAAGATGCCGCCGCCGACCCGGAGGAAGAGGGCAAGGAGCGAGCCACCGAACCCGAACCCGACGAGGATCGCCGAGCTCGTGTTCTGGAAGATCACGATGATCACGGTGGCGCCGAGGAGGCCCAGGCCCACCGTGAACATGCCGGCGATGCCGCCGGTGCGGAAGGCGACCTTCAGCGCGTCGGGCAGCGAGTTGCGCTTGGCTGCAGCCGCGGTCCGCACGTTGCCCCGGGTGGCCAGGGTCATGCCGATGTAGCCGGTGAGGCCGGAGAGGAAGCCACCGGCGATGAAGGCCAGGGTCCGGAAGAGGCCGGACTCGACGAACGAGAGGGCCACCTCACCGTCGGGCTTGGCGATCTCGGTCGACGTGACGAACACGATGACCGCCAGCGGGATCAGCACGATGCCCACCGTGCGGAACTGCCGCTTCAGGTAGGCCCAGGAGCCTTCCTGGATCGCCGTGGCGATCTCGATCATCTTGGGCGTTCCCTGGTCGGCGGCGAGGACGCCGCGCATCAGGGCGAAGCCGACTGCGATGGCGATGAGTGCCGCGAGCCCCGAGATGCCGAGGATCGCCCACTCACCACCCTGCAGTACGAACTCCTGATAGCCGCCCTCGGCGGCCAGGATGTTGGTCATGCTTGCTTCCTCTGGTTCGTGGGGGCGGTGCCCCTGGTTGCTGGAGTGCCGTGCTCACCGTTGCTCGAGGCGCGGGGGTCACGGCGGGTGACGTAGATCTGGCGGGCGACGCGCTCCCCGAGGGTGCGGTCCTGCCCGTCGACGGTGACGACGAGGGGCCCGTCGAAGGGGTGCTTCTCCACCACCGACACCTCGACGCCCGGCACCAGGCCGAGGGTGCCGAGGAAGGTGACGAGCTCGGGATCGGTGGACCCCGACAGCGCCACCTCGGCGACCTCGCCCGGTTGGAGCGAGTAGAGGTCGGGGGTCTGCGGGAGCTCGTTGTCCTCGGCGGTGGGGATCGGGAAGCCGTGGGGACAGGTGGCGGGCCGGTGGAGGGCCACGTAGAGCCGCTCGAGCACCTCGTCGGGCAACTCGTGCTCGAAGCCGATGGCGAGCTTGTCGGCCTCGTTCCACTTGTAGCCGAGCATGTCGGCGAGGAACCGCTCCACGATCCGGTGGCGACGGATGGCAGCGACTGCGGTCTGCTGGCCATGCGCCGTGAAGCTCACGCCCTGGTAGGGCCGGTGGTCGACGAAGTCCCGGTCCGCCAGCCGCTTGATCGTGGTGGTGACGGTGCCGGGCGAGAGGCCGAGGACGTCGGCGAGCGCGCCGGTGTGGGCCTCCGAACCGTCTCGGGTGAGGCGGTAGATGGCCTTGAGGGCCTCGCGCTCCGACTTCGTGAGGGAATCGTCCATCGTGGAAATTTGGCGCCCCGAAATCTGGCTTTGCACCAGACGCGTTCAGGGCGGCGCCATCCCACCAGACCGGACCGGCCGGTGGCAAAACGGCCACCTTCGCTGGTTCGTCCTCCGGCGTGGGATGCTCTCCCCGTGACCTGACGCACCGTCAGGAGCCGCCCCTAGCGGCCACCGCATCGAGGAGCACGATGTCCACCACCGCCGTCCCGGCCGTCGAGGGCTGGTTCACCACCGACGCCGAGCCCCACCTGCTCGGCACCCGCTGCACGAGCTGCGGCACCGTCTTCTTCCCGAGGGCCGCCGGCTTCTGCCGCAACCCCGAGTGCCGGGGCCGGGAGTTCGAGGAGGTGGCCCTCAGCCGCACCGGCACGGTGTGGAGCTACACCGACGCCCAGTACCAACCGCCGCCTCCCTACATCCCGGCCGCCGATCCATACGAGCCGTTCGCACTGGCCGCGGTGGAGCTGGCCGACGAGCAGGTGGTGGTCCTCGGCCAGGTGGCCAAGGGCTTCGGCGTCGACGACCTGCGGGTGGGCGCCACCGTGGAGCTGGTGGTCGAGCCGCTCTATGAGCTCGACGGCGTGGAGCACCTCATCTACCGGTGGAAGCCCGTCGCCGGGAGCGACTCGTGAGCACCCCCGCACCGGTCGCCGTCCTCGGCGCCGGCATGCACGAGTGGGGCAAGTGGGGCCGCCCGTTCCACGAGTACGGCATCGAAGCCGCCCTCCGGGCCCTCGACGACGCCGGCGTCCCGTGGAGCGACGTGCAGTTCGTCGCCGGCGGGGAGACCGTGCGCAACGGCTACCCCGGCTACGTGGCGGCGTCGACGATCACGCAGGCCCTCGGCTGGAACGGCGCCCGGGTGGCGTCGTCCTACGCCGCGTGTGCCTCCGGGGTCACCGCCCTCGACGCTGCCCGCTCTCGCATCCTCGCCGGGCTCTGCGACGTCGCCCTCGTGGTCGGTGCCGACACCACGCCCAAGGGCTTCCTGGCACCGGTGGCCGGCGAGCGCTGGGACGATCCCGACTGGCTGCGGTTCCGGCTCATCGGCGCCACCAACCCCACCTACTTCGCGCTCTACGCCCGGCGCCGCATGGATCTCTACGGCGCCACCGACGCCGACTTCGCCAAGGTGAAGGTCAAGAACTCCCAGCACGGCCTCCACAACCCCCACGCCCGCTACCGCAAGGCCGTCACCGAGGAGGAGGTGCTGGCGTCGCCGATGGTGGCCGACCCCCTCCGCCTCCTCGAGATCTGCGCCACCTCCGACGGCGCCGCCGCGGTGGTGCTCACGTCGATGGACTACGCCAAGAAGCACGGCGGGGCGTCGCCGGTGCGGATCCGAGCGGTGTCCACCGTGACGCCCCGCTTCCCCAACTCGGTGATCGAGATGCCGAACTTCTCCACCGACTCCGCCGCCGCGCTGGCCCCGCCGGAGCTCACCTTCCGCGACTCGATCGCCCACGCCGCTTACGAGGAGGCCGGCCTCGGGCCCGAGGACATGAGCCTGGCCGAGGTCTACGACCTGTCCACGGCCCTCGAGCTCGACTGGTACGAGAACATCGGGCTCTGCAAGCCCGGCGAGGCCGAGAAGCTGCTCAACGACGGCGACACCTGGATCGGCGGTCGCATCCCGGTCAACCCGTCCGGCGGCCTGGCCTGCTTCGGCGAGGCCGTGCCCGCCCAGGCCATCGCCCAGATCTGCGAGGTCACCTGGCAGCTCCGGGGCCAGGCCGAAGGTCGCCAGGTCGAAGGCGCCAAGGCCGGCGTGACCGTCAACCAGGGCCTCTTCGGCCACGGCTCCTCGGTGATCTTGAGCACCTGATCCGGCCGGTTCGTAGGCTGGCGGCGTGCCGGCGTTGCTCAACCATCACATCGTGCATGCCTGGGATCCCCAGGCTTCGGCCGAGTACCTGGCCGAGATGCTCGACCTCGCCGAGCCCGTCGCGTTCGGGCCGTTCTTCGTGGTCGAGTGTGGGAACGGGGTGTCGCTCGACTACATCGCCGTAGGTGACGCCTGGGACGACATCCGCCCAGAGCACTACGCCTTCCTCGTCGACGACGAACAGTTCGACCGCACCCACGCCCGCATCGTGGAGCGGGGTTCCGACTACTTCGCCGACCCGGGCGGCAACCTCCGCAACGAGATCAACACCCACGACAGCGGGCGAGGCCTCTACTGGGCCGACCCCAACGGCCACTGGCTCGAGATGATCACGACCCCCTACGGGGTGCCGAAGCGCTGACGGTCAGGGGAGCCAGCGGCTGAGGCTCTCGAGCACGCAGGCCGGCTTGTCCTGGCCCTCCACCTCGACGGTGATCGTGATCGTCGTCTGCACCGAGGTGCCGAGGTCCTCGACAGCGGTGATGACCGCCGAGCCACGGATGCGGGAGCCGACCTTCACCGGCGACGGGAACCGCACCTTGCCGGTGCCGTAGTTCACGCCGGAGCTGGCGGCGGTGACCTCGAGGAGCTCCGGGAGGAACAGGTTGGTGATCGCGAGCGTGAGGTAGCCGTGGGCGATCGGAGCGCCGAAGGGGCTCTCGGCGTTGGCCCGGTCGACGTCGACGTGGATCCACTGGTGGTCGCCGGTGGCGTCGGCGAACTGCTGCACCCGCTCCTGGGCGACCTCGATCCAGTCGGTGTGCCCGAGGTCGGAGCCGGCGGCGGCGCGCAGGGCGTCGAAGGAGTCGAACCTGGTGGTCATGCCCGGCCCCTCATGCCCGCTGCGAGCTCACCGACACGACCTCGCCGGTCATGTAGGTCGAGTAGTCGCTGGCCAGGAACGCGATCACCGTGGCCACCTCCCACGGTTCGGCGGCCCGGCCGAAGGCCTCCCGCTCGGTGAGCTCGGCGAGCAGCTCGTCGGTGGTGACCTTGGCCAGGAAGGCGTGCATGGCGATCGACGGGGCGACGGCGTTGATGCGCACGTTGTGGGGTGCCGCTTCGATGGCCGCGCAACGGGTGAGGGCCATCACGCCGGCCTTGGCCGCCGCGTAGTGGCTCTGGCCGGCCTGGGCCCGCCAGCCGAGCACCGACGCGTTGTTCACGATCACGCCCCCGGTGGGCTGCTCGTACATCTGGCGCAGCGTGGCCCGCATGGCCCGCATCGTGCCGGTGAGGGTGATGTCGAGCACCTTGTGCCACTGGTCGTCGGTCATCTCGACGAGGTCGGCGGTGCCACCCAGCCCGGCGTTGTTCACCACCACGTCGACGCGTCCGTGGGTGGCCACGGTGCGGTCGATCATCGCCTGCACCTGCTCCTCCACGGTGACGTCGCACGGCACAGCGAGGGGCCGCTCGCCCATCACGTCGGCGAGCTCATCGGCGGCTGCTTCGAGGCGCCGCTCGTGGGCGTCGCTGACGACCACGATGGCCCCCTCCTCGGCGCAGCGACGGGCGGTGGCGTTGCCGATGCCGGTGCCGGCGGCGGCGGTCACGAGCACCACCTTCCCGGCCAGGAGGTCCCGACCGGGCGGGGGAGTGGGGACGGAGGTCGGGTTGCTCAAGCAGGTTCCTTCGGGAGGCCGAGGGCTCGTTCGCCGATGATGTTGCGCTGGATCTGGTTGGTGCCGGCGTAGATGGTGTCGCTCCGGCTGAACAGGAACAGCCGCTGCAGCCGGGTGAAGTCGGGCGACCCGTCGGGGAAGGTGGCCGACCGCAGCGTGGCCTCGGCGCCGAGCACGTCCATGGCCAGCTCGCCGAGGTCGCGGTGCAGGGTGGCCCAGAACAGCTTCGTGACCATCGCCGCGGGCGGCGCCTCGTGGGTCGACGACATGATCCGCATGGCATTGAGGCGCATCAGGCGCAGGCGGATCCACGTGTCGGCCAAGCGCTGGCGGATGGTGGGGTCGGCGATGCGGCCGTTGGCCTCGGCGGCGGCCCGCACCTCGTCCCACTCGTTGAGGAACATCAGGTTCTGCCCGAGGGTCGACGCGCCTCGCTCGAAGGCCAGGGTGCCCATGGCCACCCGCCATCCGCCATCCACCTCGCCCACCACGTTGGCGGCGTCGGCGCGGGCACCGGAGAAGAACACCTCGTTGAACTCGGAGTCGCCGGTGACCTGGTGGATGGGTCGGATGTCGATGCCGTCTTGCCGCATCGGCACGAGGAGGTACGAGATGCCCTTGTGCTTGGCCGCCTCGCGGTTGGTGCGGGCGAGGACGAAGCACCAGTCGGCCCAGTGGGCCTGCGACGTCCACACCTTCTGGCCCTCGATCTCCCACTGCCCGTCGACGAGCGTGGCGCGCGTCTGGATGTTGGCCAGGTCCGAGCCGGCGCCCGGTTCGCTGTAGCCCTGGCACCACAGCTCGGTGCCCGCGACGATGCCGGGGAGGAACCGGGCCCGCTGCTCGTCGCTGCCGAACGCGATCAGCGTGGGGCCGAGGAGGGTCTCGCCGATGTGGCCGATGCGCCCGGGAGCGCGGGCGCGGGCGTACTCCTCGAAGTAGATGACCTGCTGGTGCAACGTCAGCCCGCGGCCGCCGTGCTCCTTGGGCCATGCCACGCAGGTCCAGCCGTTGGCGCCCAGGTGGCGTTCCCACGCCAGGCGCTCCTCGAACAGGCAGTCGTCGTCGCCGGGGCCGCCCCGCCCGCGGGCGACGGCGAAGTCGCCGGCCAGGCTCTCCTCGAGGAACGTGCGGATCTCGTCCCGGAACACCTCGTCCTCGGCGCTGAACCGCAGGTCCATGGGCGGCACGGTACCGCCGGACCTGACGCAGCGTCAGATCTCGCGGTGGCCTGCGTGCTCAGCGCGGCTGGATGAGCTGCGACGTGCTGGCGAAGGCGAACACGCCCTCATCGTCGCTGAAGGTGGCCGTCGAGACGCCGCGCCCGAGGGCCGTGTTGAACCGGGACTCGCCGGTGATGGCGATCCACTCGCTGGTGGGGTGGCGGAGGATGTGGGCGGTGACGTCGGGGTTGATGAGGCTGACCTCGGCGGGGTGGCCGTCCAGCCCGATCAGGTTGCCGTAGTCGACGATGGCGGCCAGTCGGGCCGACGGTGTGATCGCCTCGCCGGCGACCACTGGCACCTCGAGGCGCAGCCACGCGCCCGTGGAGCTGCCGTCGGTGGTCGGGGCCCGACGCATGTCGACGGCCCGCATGAATCCCGGCACGTGGTCGGGCGTCAGCTCGCGGAGGCTGCGGCCCGAGTCCGGCGGCTCGAGGACGTCGGCGGGTCGGACGTCGGTGGTGCTCTCGATGAGCCCGGCGCCGATCTCCTGGTCCCGCACCCGCAGGGCGCTGACCCGGAGGTGCTCCACGCCGTCGTGCAGCACTTGGACCTGCACGACCTGGATCTTCTTGCCCTCCCGCATGACCGTGGGGACCACGTGGAGCCGTTTCCCGATCGGCACCGGTCGGTGGAGGTCGGCGGTGAACCGGCTCAGGGTCATCGGGACGAGGGTGGGCACCTCGTCGAGGCAGTGGCCGACGAGGGCCAGCACGGTGCCGCCGTTGGCCGCGTCGGGGTCCCACCCGCCCTGGGTGAGGATCGTGCCGACGTAGGCGTCGCCGTCCCGGACGTAGAGGGCCTCTGCTTCCACCGGCTCACGATGGCAGCCGATGCCACCACCCCGGCAAATCGGCCGCCCGCCCGCCGTCGCCGCCGACGAGCTCAGCCGGCGTAGCGGCTGGGCGTGCCCTCGAGGATCACGGTCTTGGTCTCGAGGAAGGGGAGGAGCCCCTCGATGCCGCCCTCGCGCCCGATGCCCGACTGCTTGAAGCCGCCGAAGGCGATGCCGAAGTCGGTGCGGAAGTTGTTGTGGCCGACGGTGCCCGACCGCAGCTGGCCGGCAACTTCGCGGGCCCGGTCGACGTCGTCGGTGAACACCGACGCGTTGAGGCCGTAGACGGTGTCGTTGGCCAGGCGCACGGCGTCGGCCTCGTCGGCGGCGGGGATCACGCTGAGCACCGGCCCGAAGATCTCCTCCTGGGCGATGGTGGCACCGTTGTCGACGTTGCCGAACACCGTGGGCTCCACGTAGTAACCGCGATCGAGGTGCCCGGGCCGGCCGCCGCCGGTGGCGAGGGTGGCGCCTTCGTCGACCCCCTTGGCGATGTAGCCGAGCACGCGGTCCCGCTGGCGCTCGGCGACGAGCGGGCCCATCTGGGTCTCGGGATCGAACGGGTCTCCCACTCGCACCTGGGAGAAGGAGCTGGCCAGCGCCTCGACCAGCTCGTCGTGGCGGGAGCGGGACACGATGATCCGGGTGAGCGAGGAGCACACCTGCCCGGAGAGGAAGCACTCGGCCCGGGCCAGGGTCTTCGCGGTTGTGCCGAGGTCCACGTCGTCGAGGATCACCGCGGCCGACTTGCCGCCGAGCTCGAGGGTGCAACGGGCGATCCGGTCGCCGCACAGCGACGCGATCCGGCGGCCCGCCGCCGTGGAGCCGGTGAAGGTGATCTTGTCGACCCGAGGGTCGGTGACGAGGAGCTCCGAGACCTCGCGGTCGGCCGTGACCACGTTGAGCACCCCAGCCGGGAGCCCGGCCGCTTCGGCGGCCTCGGCGACGAGGTAGGCCTCACCGGGGGCCTCGGGCGACGCCTTCAGGATGACGGTGCAGCCGGCGATCAAGGCCGGCGCCACCTTGTTGGCGATCATCGTGATCGGTGCGTTCCACGGGATGATCGCGCCGACGACGCCGACCGGCTCGCGCACGATCAGGCCGAAGGAGCCGCCACCGGTGGGGGTGGCCGGCTCCTCGAACGGGAACGTGTCGGCGAGCCCCGCGTAGTAGCTGAACGTCTGGGCGCACCCGAGGCCCGAGTACTTGGCGAACTTCGACAGCACACCCGCCTGGCGAGGCCAGATGTCGCCGAGGTCCTCGGCCCGGGCCGCCATCGCTGCTGCGAGGGCGTTCATCACCTCGGCCCGCTGGGTGTGGCTCATCCGGGGCCACGGCCCCTCGGTGAAGGCCCGGTGGGCGGCCGTGATGGCCCGGTCCATGTCGGCGGCCTGCGCTTCGGCAGCGCGGAAGTAGAGCGCCTCGGTGGAGGAGTCGATCACCTCGAACTGGGCGTCGCTCGACGGCGCCACCCACTCGCCCCCGATGAAGAACTTGTCCGGGTGCGCAAGCGGCACCTGCACCTCGCTGGCGACCGTCATCGACTCCCCCTGTGGTGTGGTGAGCGGATCTCCGCCCCGCCTGAAGACGGGACGGAGAGATCCGCATGGATCCGTGTGCAACACGGTCCGACTATCTGGCGGAGAGCGTGGGATTCGAACCCACGGTGAGCCGAAACCCACAACGGTTTTCGAGACCGTCCCATTCGTCCGCTCTGGCAGCTCTCCGTCCACCACCGTAGTGGTGGCCTCGCCGATCGCGGAAAGCCGCTACGGGCGCCGGAGGCCGAAGAACGTGGTGAGCAGGGCCGATGCGGCGTCGGCCTCGACCCCTGCCACCACCTCCACCTCGTGGTTCAGCCGCGGGTCGACGCAGAGGTTGTAGAGCGTGCCGCATGCCCCGGCGTCGAAGTTGGCGGCGCCGTAGACGACTCGTCGGACCCGGGCCGCCACGAGGGCGCCGGCACACATCGGGCACGGTTCGAGGGTGACGACGAGGGTGGCGTCGTCGAGCCGCCACTCGCCCTTGGCGGCTGCCGCGGCCCGCAGGGCCAGCACCTCGGCGTGGGCCGTGGGGTCGCCCGTTCGCTCTCGCTCGTTGCCGGCGCTCGCCACCACCTGACCGTCGACGACGACGGCGGCGCCCACGGGCACCTCACCGGCGGCGGCCGCGGTGCGGGCCTCCTCGAGCGCCACGGCCATGGCGGCCGCGATCTCGGGCTCGACGGGTTGGGGGGTCACTTGGTGACGATGCGCTACGAGATCGGCTCGCAGATCACCACGGGGATCTCCCGCTCGGTGTTCCGCTGGTACCCGGCGTAGGTCTTCTGCTTGGCGACGATCTGGGCCCAGAGCTCGGCCCGCTCCTCGCCGGTGGCGGTGCGGGCCCGCATCTTCGTCGTCTCGCCGTCGAGCGTGATCTCGACGTCGGGGTTGGCGACGAGGTTCTTGTACCAGTCCGGGTGGTCGGAGTGGCCACCCTTCGACGCCACGAGCACGATCCGCTGGTCGTCGTGGATCGGGGTGGTGAGCGGCTTGGTGCGGGGCTGGCCCGACTTCCGGCCGATGGTGGTGAGGTCGACGGTGGTCATGCCGCCGATGGTCTTCGGCCACCGGCCGCCGGTGAGGGCGAGGAGGGTCTTGTGCCCGTGCTCGAGCATCCAGGCCCCACCACTCGACATCCAGTCCGTCGTCTTCATGCCGCGCACCTCATGTTCGGGCCTTCGG
>JALYWQ010000025.1 GCA_030852625.1 Actinomycetota bacterium | reverse complement strand
GTGGACGGGGAACTCGAACTCGGCGCCGGGTTCCGCCAGCACCGCGGCCAGGTCACTCCCGGCGGCCCAATTGAGCGCGTGGAACCCGTCGGCTGGCTCGTCCTGCGGCGGGGGTGCCCCGGGCTTGCGGCGAGGGCGAAGTCCTTCCGCGCCGCCCAGCCACAGGCCGACGGGGGGCCGATCGAGGTCGGAGAGAGCAGGCTCGAGGACGCCGTTGACGACCACGAGGCGCGGGCCGCCATGATCCCCCGCGAGCTCGTCGACGACGGCCTTGTCGATCGATGCCGCCGGATCGGGCGCCGGCCGCGCCTGCTCGAGCACCGCGAGGATGTCGTCGACGGGCGTGTACTTCCACGCCTCCTCCCGCCCGTTGGGCAGGCCATGGGCGCCGAGCCAGGCCCGTCCACGCTCGGCACGGGCGCCGCCGACCGGGGTGGGCGCCAGGCGCTCGAGCAGGGACGCGTCGGTGGTCATCGCGCCGAGGTTCCAGCCATGGTGCCGTAGCCCTGCGAGTCGAGCTCGCGGGCGAGCGCATGGTCTCCCGAGCGCACAATCCGTCCGCCGGCGAGGACGTGCACCCGGTCAGGGTGGACGTGCTCGAGGAGCCGCGGATAGTGGGTGATGATCAGCATGGATCGGTCGGGTCGACGGAGGCGCTGCACGCCAGCCGCCACGACCCGCAGCGCGTCGATGTCGAGGCCGGAGTCGGTCTCGTCGAGGATCGCGAGCCGGGGTTCGAGCAGCGACATCTGCAGGATCTCGTTTCGCTTCTTCTCGCCGCCCGAGAACCCCTCGTTCACAGCCCGGCTCAGGAACGCCGGGTCCATGTCCAAGGCGGCCATGTGCGCTCGGGCCAGCTCGAGGAACTCCCCGGCGGCCAGCTCGGGTTCTCCTCGTTCTCGCCGTACGGCATTGACCGCGGTACGTAGGAAGTACATGTTCCCGACCCCGGGGATCTCCACCGGGTACTGAAAGGCGAGGAACAGCCCCTTCGTGGCTCGCTGCTCCGGCTCGAGAGCCAGCAGGTCGGCGCCGTCGAGGGTGACGGTTCCGGTGACGTCGTAGCCTTCGCGCCCGGCCAGCACGTTCGACAGGGTGCTCTTGCCCGCGCCGTTCGGCCCCATGATGGCGTGGAGCTCGCCGGCGCCGATGTCGAGATCGACTCCATCGAGGATGCGCGCTCCGGCGACGGACGCGGTCAGGCGCTCGATGTGCAGCATCAGCCCACCGCCCCTTCGAGGCTCAGCCGCATGAGCGCTTGCGCCTCGACGGCGTACTCCATGGGGAGCTCGTCGAAGACCTCGCGGCAGAACCCGTTGACGATCATGGACGTGGCGTCCTCCTCGGTGAGACCGCGCTGGCGGCAGTAGAAGAGCTGGTCGTCGCTGATCTTCGAGGTCGATGCCTCGTGCTCGACCTCAGCGGTGTCGTTCTTCACCTCGACGTAGGGGAACGTGTGGGCACCGCACTCCGGCCCGATGAGCAGGGAGTCGCAGCGCGTGTGGTTGCGAGCGCCGGTCGCGGAACGCAGCACCTTCACGAGCCCGCGGTAGGTGTTCTGGGCGTGGCCCGCTGAGATGCCCTTCGACAGGATGGTGCTCCGGCTGTTTCGGCCGATGTGAATCATCTTCGTGCCGGTGTCGGCCTGCTGGTGGTTGGTGGTGACCGCTACGGAATAGAACTCGCCGACCGAATCATCGCCCTGCAGGATCACGCTCGGGTACTTCCAGGTGATCGCCGAACCGGTCTCCACCTGCGTCCAGGAGATCCTGGCCCGGTGCCCCGCCCGCCCCCGCTTGGTCACGAAGTTGTAGATGCCGCCCTTGCCGTCGGCGTCGCCCGGGTACCAGTTCTGCACCGTCGAGTACTTGATGGTGGACTCGTCACGGGCGACCAGCTCGACGACCGCAGCATGGAGCTGGTTCTCGTCACGCATCGGCGCGGTGCAACCCTCGAGGTAGCTCACACTCGATCCTTCCTCGGCGACGATCAGCGTGCGTTCGAACTGTCCGGTCTCGGCGGCGTTGATCCGGAAGTAGGTGGAGAGCTCCATCGGGCATCGCACCCCGGCGGGCACGAACACGAAGGAGCCGTCGGAGAACACCGCGGCGTTGAGCGCCGCGAAGAAGTTGTCGCGTGGGCCGACGACCGTTCCGAGGTGCTCGCGGACCAGGTCCGGGTGCTCTCGCACGGCGTCGGAGAACGAACAGAAGATGACCCCGACCTCCGCGAGCTTCGCCTTGAACGTCGTGACCACGGACACGGAGTCCAAAATGGCGTCGACCGCCACACCGGACAGCCGCTCCTGCTCGGCAAGGGAGATCCCTAGCTTGTCGAAGGTGGCCCGGATCTCCGGGTCGACCTCATCGAGGCTGACCGGGGCCGGACCCTTGGCCTTGGGTGCCGCCCAGTAGTGCATGTCCTGGTAGTCGATGGGTGCGCGGCGGATGTTCGGCCACTGCGGCTCATCGAGGGTGAGGAAGTGACGGAGGGCCGCCAGTCGCCATTCGAGCAGCCAATCCGGCTCCTCCTTCTTCGACGAGATCAGCCGCACGACGTCCTCCGTGAGGCCTTTGGGCGCACGGTCCGTATCCAGGTCGCTGTGGAACCCGAAGGCGTAGTCCCGCTTCACGAGGCCATCGATCACATCGGACATGCGTCTCCTTGGTTCCGTGGTAGCTATATATCTAGCAGTAGCTAGAACTAAAGCAACCAGAGGAACCATGGGCCCGCGTCGAATTGGTCCGAACGGTGGTGCAGTTAGGTCCGGCGTTCCCGGCTACGGCGCTCGGCCAGTCGCGCGGCGTAGGCCGCCGCCTCCGTGCGGCGGCTCATGCCCAGCTTGGAGAACATGTTCGACGCGTAGTTCTTGACCGTCTTCTCAGCGAGGAACATGGCCTCGCCGATCTGCCGGTTGGTCATGCCCTCCGCGATGAGCTCGAGGATCCTGCGTTCCTGGTCGGTGAGGACCGCCAGCTCGTCCTCGTCTTCCTGGTGGCGCAGCCGCTCGAGAACGCGGGTCGTGACGGAGGGGTCCAAGAGCGACTGGCCGTCGGCCACCTTGCGGATGCCATCGACGAGATCCGTGCCCTTGACCTGCTTGAGCACGTAGCCGGCCGCGCCAGCCATGATCGCCGCGTAGACCGCGTCGTCCTCGGAGAAGGACGTCAGCATGATGCAGGCGATCTCGGGATGCTTGGATCGAATCTCACGGCAGACCTCGATGCCGTCGCCGTCGGGAAGCCTGACGTCGAGCACAGCGACGTTCGGTGAGGTTGCCGGGATGCGTCCGTACGCCTCCTCGGCGGTGCCCGCCTCGCCGACGACCTCGAGGTCCCCTTCCGCTTCGAGCAGTTCACGCAATCCGCGCCGAACGATCTCGTGATCGTCGAGGAGGAACACTCGGATCGCCATCGGTGCAGTCTGCCTCGCTGCTCGAACGGAGCGGCGTACGATCGCCTGCGTGAGCAGCTTCGCTGGGCCTCGAAGCCTCCGTCAGCTCCTGGACGCCGTGCTGACGATCGGGCTGGATCTCGACCTGCCGGCGATGCTGCAGCGGATCATCGAGAGCGCCGTCAGCCTGGTCGATGCCAGCTACGGGGCACTCGGTGTGCTCGACGAGACGGGCACGAAGCTGGCGCAGTTCATCACCGTGGGGATCGACGACGAGACCCACGCCAAGATCGGTCCGCTTCCGGAGGGCCATGGGATCCTCGGGCTGCTGATCGTCGACGCCAAGCCCTTGCGGCTCCCGGATCTCGGCGAGCATCCGGACAGCTACGGATTCCCGCCGAACCACCCCCCGATGAAGTCGTTCCTCGGCGTGCCGATCCTGCTCCGGGATCAGGTGTTCGGGAACCTCTACCTCACCGACAAGGGGTCGGCCGAGGTGTTCAGCGATGTCGACGAGGAGCTGGTGGTCGGTCTCGCGGCTGCCGCCGGGGTGGCGATCGAGAACGCCCGTCTGCACCAGAAGGTCAACGAGATGGCGCTGGTCGAGGACCGTGCCCGGATCGCCCGCGACCTCCACGACACCGTCATCCAACGCCTCTTCGCGACGGGCATGAGCCTGCAGGGTGGGGCCAACCTGGTCCGGACCGACCCGCAGAAGGCGATCGAGCGCATCGAGGGGGCCGTGAACGAGCTCGACCTCACGGTGAAGCACATCCGCACTGCGATCTTCGGGCTCGAGCAGCAGCGCCTCGCTTCGTCCGGCCTTCGCGACCACGTCTTGTCGCTCGCCCACGAGGCTGCCGGGCCACTCGGCTTCGAGCCGAGGGTGCTCCTCGATGGACCGCTCGACACCGGCCTGGACGAGCGGATCAAGTCGGAGCTGCTCGGGACGCTGCGCGAGGCGCTCAGCAACGTCGCCCGTCACGCCCGAGCTTCACGGGTGGATGTGGAGGTGATCATCGAAGGCGACGTGTGCCTGCGGGTCATCGACGATGGGGTCGGCCCGCCCGCCGGGGGCGCGCACCGCGGCAACGGTCTGCGGAACATGGCGACACGGGCGGAACGGCTCGGTGGGACGTTCGAGCTGCGACCCGGCGAGCGATCTGGCACCATCCTGGAGTGGCGGGCGCCGAAGGGCTGAAGCCAGCATTCACGAGATGGGGTGCTCGCAGGTCCTTTCGTCCACGCCGCTCACATCGGCCACCCTTCGTACGGGCCAGGCGCGAGCCGGTGGCTCTGGGGGCGCGTCGATCGTGTTCATCGCAAGCCGATCCGGCGTCCCGTGACGACCTCGGTCGAGATGGCCACTACGACGGCTCCATCGGTGTGCGCCCAGTGCGGGACGCCGGCGTCCTCGATCTGGGCAAGGAGTTGGGGGTCCGTGATCCGGCGGGCTTCGCCGGTGACCATGACGCTCCAGCCGGCATGGCTGATCGGATCCACCTCGTCGATCTCGAACGCAACGATGGCATGGTTGGTGGCTGCATCGAGCTTCGTGCCATTGCCGGTTCGGAAGATGATCTCTTCGCCGACGAGCCGGTAGTTCACTGGGAGGACGGCCGGCAGGGCCCCGACGGTCACGGCGATGCGCCCGAAGGTGGTGCGTTGGAGCAGGCGGAGGCACGCTTCCCGATCTAGGAGCACCATCCCCTGAGCGTGGGTGTGGGTCACACGTCAGCGCTCGGTGGGGATCACGACGACGGGGCAGTCGGCGTGGTGGACGACCTGATTGGTCGTGGAGCCCACAAGGAGCCCGGGGAAGCCACCGATCCCGCGGGACCCAGCGACGAGGAGGTCGGCGCCTGCGGACGCCGTCAGGAGTGCATGAGCCGGTGAATCGCACACCAACGTTCGCTGCGGTGGCTGCACCAGCCCGGTCACGTCGACGCCGTCGAGGCAGGCGTCGAGCACCTTCTGCGCTGGCTCCTCGAAGACGTTGGGATCAACCACCGACATCCCGTAGGCGCCACCGCCTCCGTAGTAGACGTTCCACGAGTGCACGATCTCGAGCGAGGCGCCGCGAAAGCGTGCCTCGTCCACCGCCCAGAGCAGGGCACGATGGGCTGACTCGGATCCATCGATGCCGACGACGACCTTTTCGGGCCCGGCGGACAACGTTGAACTGGGCTCGCGAACAACGGCGATCGGACAAGCCGCATGGTGGAGGCAGTGGTAGCTGACCGCTCCGAGCAGCATGCCCTTGAAGCCGCCAAGCCCTCTTCCTCCGAGCACCAGAAGGCTTGCGTCACCGGAGGCGTCGATCAGCGCCCGGTGAGGAAGGTCGTTCATCGCCGCAAGGACGATGTCCTCGGCGGCTTCGGCGCCTACCGCTGCCGTCACATAGGAGTGAAGCGCTGTCTGGGCGTCCTTGACGCCGTAGTTCGGGTTGAACGTGCTGGAGTGGTCCGGGTGGTGCTGGTCGAGGAGTCCCCATGCGAGGACGGCGGTGAGGCCCTCCTGGCGAAGCTGTCCTTCGCGGGTGGCCCACCGGAGCGCATGTGCTGAGGTCTCGGAGCCGTCGATGCCGATCACGATGTTCGTCATGCGTCCACCTTCTGCTGTTTGCAGCCAGCGCTGCTAGGGCCAGCGGCCCGCAATCTGTGGGACCAACGGCCCTTATCGGTACCCGCGCCCATCGGTGTCGGGTTGTTCGAACCGAATCCGTCGACCCGTGATCCGCGTCGGGCGCAGGCGGATGACGTAGGGACGCTCGCCAGGTGCCCAGGTCTCCACGGTGGTGTCGTCCTGCTCCTCGTAGAGCCACGATGCCAGGCCCTCCACCTGAACGCTCCACCCCACATGGCGGTTCGGGTCGATGTCGTCCACCTGGATCGCAACGAGACCGAGCGACGTGGAGCTCAGCTTGGTGCCAGCGCCGGATCGGAAGACGATCTCGCCGTCCGCCACGACGTAGTTGACGGGAACCACCAGGGGGCTGAGGCCCGGCCGGTTCGCAGCAAAGCGTCCCACCTTGCGGGACCGGACGAGCGCCCAGCTCTCGTCCTCCTCGAGCTCGACCAGCTCGCCGTTGTCGGGATGGTCTGTCATGGCCGGCGCTCCTTGTGCGGTCGGATGCGCCGACCCGTCACCTCAACGGGTTCGATCCGGATCCAATGGGACTTCTCGCCCTGGGCCCACGGATTGAGCGGCAGGTCCTTGACCCGGTCCATCGCGGATGCGGTGTCCAGCTGGATGGCTCGGCCCTTGACCATGACGCTCCACCCGAGCCTGTGGTCGGCATCGACGCCATCGATCTCGAAGCACGTCATCGGACTGTTGGCGAGCCCACGGAGCTTGCTGCCAGGATCGGTGCGGAAGAGGATCGTCCGCTGGTCGACCAGGTGGTTCACCGGATAGATCTCCGGCAGCCCGTCGACCAGGATCGCCACCCGGCCGATCGGCTCGCTGCCGATGAGGAGCCAGCAGGCATCCGGCTGGATCATCTCGAGCCAGGTGCGTCCGTCGACGACCGTCATGATGCGATCAGCGCCGTGACCATGCCGAACATGCCGGCTTCGGATTCCACGTGCGGGAGGATGTGGCAGTGCCACACCCAGGCACCGGGCTTGTCCACCTTCACCAGCACGCTGAAGCGCTCGCCTGGAGCGACGTTGAGCGTGTCGACCTCGTACGGAGCGTCGATCGGGAAGCCGTCCTTGGCCACCACGATCTGGTCGAACTGGTGCAGGTGCATCGGGTGGATCTGGGTTCCCTCGTTGTAATAGTGGACGAGGAGCCAGTCGCCCACGTTCGCCGCGATCGGAGCGGTGGCCGGGAAGCTCTTGCCGTTGAGCGAGTAGCCGATGACCCCAGCGTCGTTGAGGACCATCGGGAGCTCCTGCGCGATCTGCAGGTCAGCCGGGATCTGTGAGTACCCGACGGTCCGACCGGCTGGCAGCGGGACCTGGCCCACGATGATCGTGCCGAACATCCCGTCGGGAAGGAGTTGGAACCCCATCGCGTGGGGGTGGTACATCGCGGTTGCGGGTTGATCGGCGACGAACTCGTAGGTGAACGAGTCGCCCGGTTCGATGAGGTCCTGGGTGAGCGGTGCCACGCCGTCGAAGGCGTTCTCCACGTTCAGCCCGTGCAGGTGGACGTCAGTGGCCATCTCGAGGTTGTTCTGGACCCGGAGCTGGACCCGGTCGCCGACCTCGAGATCGATGCGGGGCCCGGGGACCATGCCGTTGAAGGTGGATGCCTTCACGACCTTGCCCGGGGAGACCTCCCAGTCGGCGACGCGCATGTCGAGGTCGAACACCTTCGTGCCGTCAGCGGTGACCTCGGTGGGTGCAAGGGGGACGTTGCCGGTCCCCTCGGTGGTGGCGGGGAACGCCGCCATCGTGGAGAGCATGTCCTTCGTCATCTGGTCGTAGTCCATGTCGTGGCCGGAACCGTGGTCCGCTTCCGCCGCCGGGGTCGCGGAAGCGCCACCGCCGGCGAGGACCTTCAGGTCTGCCTTCATGCCCGCGTCCGCGTGCCCGGGGATCAGGCACACCAGCTGGTACGCGCCAGCGGCGAGGCTCGAGATGTCGAGCTCCTCGGCCTGGCCCGAGGACAGGTCGGCCGTCTTCAATGCGGTGTCGACGATCGAGACGTTGTGTGGCGCGGTCCCGTCGTTCTGGACGTGCAGCACCCCGCCCTCGGCGACCTCCACGCCCGTCGGGTCGATCGTGAACTCCGTCAGCCCCACGTGGGCCGTCAACGGAGTGCCCAGACCTCCGGAGCTGTCGTCGCCGCCCGCGGCGACCATCGCGATGGCAAGGGTGACGCACAGGACGGCGATCGTGGCGAACACGATCAGCGCGGTCTGCATGCCGGCGGAGACCGGCGGCAGCTTGCCGTCGTCGGCCTCGGTGATGGGTGCGGTGGTGGACACGGGTCAGCCTCCAGGGTGACGTCTTGGGAACGTCGCCATCGTGCGGCTGCGGGTGGTCCCGCGGGCAGTGCCCCTGGGCCCGTGATCGTGGGACCAAGGTCCCTACCTGGGACCGCCGCTCGATCCCGCCCAAGGGTGGACTCGCGGAAAGGCCGAAGGTCCTTCGAGTCGGGGACCTTGGCGCCTAGGGCAGACCTCGGCGGGTTCGTACGGTCATCCCATCAACCGGAACACCAACCCGAAGGAAACGGGCATGACCGCCATCACGCACCCCAACCGACCGATCGACTCGAGCCAGACCCCCGTGGTGGCGGTGAACCGTCGGACCATCGACAGGGTGCTCGTGGGCCTCGGTGCCGTGGTCGCCGTCGTCCTCGTCGCCGCTGGCGGCCTCCTCACCTGGGGGGCCAACTTCTCCGACGACTACGTCCACGACGAGCTGTCCTCGCAGAACATCGCCTTCCCGCCCGCGGCGGCGCTGACCGAGGACGGGCGCACCGACCTCCTGAGGTTCGCCGGTGCAACGGTGGACACCGGCGCCGAAGCCGAGGCCTACGCCAGCTACATCAACGGACACCTCGAGGCGATCGCCGACGGCCAGACCTACGCCGACCTCGGCGCCTCCGAGCGGGCCGCCACCGCGGCGCTCGCCACGGCCCAGGCCGACGGCTCGACCCCGGCTGAGGTCGCAGCGCTCAAGGCGGAGTCGGACAGCATCACCGGGCAGCGCAACACCCTCTTCAAGGGCGAGACCCTCCGAGGCCTGCTCCTCAGCGCCTTCGCCTGGTCGACCGTCGGCCGGATCGCCGGCATCGCCGCCATGGTCGCCTTCGCAGCCGCCGCTGCCATGGTGGTCCTGGTCGCCCTCGGGGCTCGCCACCACCACAAGGTCGTGGCCAGCGAGCGGTGATCGGGTGGCGGGCCCGCAAACCGCCTGACTCCATCAGCCACCAAGGGGGAGAGGTGCTCGGTCCGCAAGGACCGGGCACCTCTCGTGTGGCGGCCGGCATGGAGGCGGTGGCTCGATCAGTCGTTGTTGCCGTGGTCGGCGCGGTCACGCTTGAAGCCCGGCGGGTGGTCGGCGAGGTCGCGCTCGTTGGGGTCCGACGGTGTGGTGCCGTCGGGCGCTTCGTCGAGCGGCTCGACCTCCGGGTTGGCGGGGAAGCGCGTGGGGTCTTCAGGGGCGGGATCAGTGGGATCAGCCATGTCGCCGACCTACCCGTTGGTCGCCGACGCGAGCCGGGCGTGTCGCATTCGGCAGATCGTCGGCGAGACTGAATCCTCACCGATCGACGAGCGACCTCCGGCTCTTCGACGTGTGCCCGTCACGAGGAGCGTTGCAATGCCCGAGTCCGCCGTCGAGGTGTCGGTCCGGTCGACGCTCACGTTCGAGGTGCGGGAGCCGACCCAGCTCGCCGTGCAGGTGGCCGCAACCGGTGGCGGGCAGGTCCTCACCGAGGACCTGGTGCTGGACGGGGACGCCGTCCACCGTGAGGTGGCGGAGCCGGGCAATGGCTGGTCGAACCGGGGCCACCACGTGGACGCGGCCGCCGGTCGCCTGGTCATCGACTACTCGGCCACGATCCAGTTGCCCCGCGCCGTCAGGGTCGAGCCGAGCCCGGCGGAACGGCTGGTGGCGCTCCGCCAGAGCCGCTACTGCCCGTCGGACCTGATCGAGGGCTTCGCGGCCCACGAGCTCGGCCACCTCCGCGGCCAGCCCGACGCCAGCCGGCAGATCGGGGCGTGGGTGAACGGCCGGCTCGGCTACGAGCTCGGCAGCAGCGCACCGGGCGACACGGCCATCGACACGCTGCTGCTCGGCAGCGGTGTGTGCCGCGACTACGCGCACCTCACCGTGATGCTCTGCCGGGCCCTCGGCGTGCCGGCCCGCTTCGTGGCGGTGTACGCACCGGGCCTGTCCCCGATGGACTTCCACGCCGTGGCCGAGGTCGCCGGCGCCGACGGGTGGGAGATCGTCGACGCCACCCGCCTCGCGCCGCGCGGGTCCCTGGTGCGCATCGCCACCGGCCGCGACGCCGCCGACACCGCCCTCGTCACCACCATCGATGGCCACGCCGAGCTGATCGAGTCGACCGTGCTCGCC